>JAIYAI010000266.1 GCA_027489135.1 Acetobacteraceae bacterium | reverse complement strand
CTGGTCAGCGGCATCGTGACGACGGGCTTCTTCGGGATGCTGGCACTGTTCCTGTTCTGGACGCCGGATGGCGGCAACCAGCAGGCCTGGGCATTGCTGAACATCGCCGTCGGCGCGCTGGTGGCGGGCTTCACGGCGGTGGTGAATTTCTGGATCGGGTCGAGCCAGGGCTCGCGCGACAAGGACGAGACGGTGCGGCGCCTGGCCGGCGAGGCGATCGGCGCCGGCGGCGGGATGGCGGCGGCGGCGCTGGCGCGGGCGGAGGCGCCGCGGATGGGGCTGGCCGATTTGTCCGCCCTGTCGGGCAGCGCCTTGAATCCGCGGGGAATCCCGTCGGGCGACACGGGCTTCCTGCCCTGCCTCGCCCATGTGCTGCGGCATGAGGGGGGCTTCGTGAACGACCCGCAGGACCCGGGCGGGGCGACGAAGATGGGAATCACCCTGGCGACGCTGGCGGCCTGGCGGGGGCAGGCGGTGTCGCCCGAGGAGGTTCGTGCCCTGGGCGAGGAGGAGGCGCGGGAGATCTACCGCGCCCGCTACTGGAACGCGCTGCGCTGCGACGACCTGCCGGCGGGGATGGACCTGATGGTCTTCGATTTCGGCGTGAATGCGGGCCCGGGCGCGGCGGCGCGGATGCTGCAGCGGGCGGTGGGCGTGCAGGCGGATGGCGCGATCGGGCCGATCACCCTGGCCGCGGCGCGGGCGGCGGAAGCGGGGACGGCGATCGACCGCATGGCCCGCCTGCGGGAGGAGCACTATCGCGCGCTGCCGACCTTCGGTCGCTTCGGCCGCGGCTGGCTGCGCCGGACGGACGAGGTGCGGCGGGCGGCGCACGCCATGGTCAGAGGCTGAGATGCCGGCGGCGCTCGGCATTGGCGGCGAGGTGGGCGCGGCGCGTCGGCTCCGGCAGGCGGTAGCCGCGCAGGCAGTCGCCCACCCAGGCGACCGCCGTTGCCTCCGCCACGCGGTGGCCGGTGGAGACGTAGAGCGGGTTGGACCGGCGCTTCGTCCGCAGCACAGTGCCGAGGCGCTGGCCCTTCCACAGCAGGGGTTCGACGGCGCCGGGTTCCTCGGCAAGCGGCGCGGCGGGGCGTCCGACCAGCGGCGACTTGGCGACGCCGATGCTGGGGACGTCCAGCAGCACGCCGAGATGCGCCGCGATGCCGAGGCCGCGGGGATGCGCCACGCCATGCCCGTCGACCAGGACGAGATCGGGCTTCGGGTGCAGGCGATCCCAGGCCGCGATCAACGCCGGCACCTCCCGGAACCCAAGGAAGCCCGGGATGTAGGGCATGGTGGCGCGCAGCGTGGCGGCACTCTCGGCAACCGGCTCGAGGCCTGGCCAGGACAGCACCACGACCGCGGCGTGCACCAGACGCTCGGGATCGAAGCGGGTGCTACTGATGTCGACGCCGCAGATCAGCCGAATGGGGGGAAGGCGGTCCGCACGCTCCACCCGGGCGGCGAGGTCCGCCTGCTCGGCGCGGAGGCGGGCGAGATCGGGGGTGCTGGGCACGCCGGCGGGATAGCACCGCATGGCGGATCGCCCCAATGTTGCAGCGCGAAAACCCGCGTGATTTGGCGTGCTTCGGCACCGGGGCTAATGCCCTTCACCATGACGGACCCGCGCCCCATCGCCTTCTTCGACATGCAGGCACAGCAGCGCCTGATCCGCGCCGAGATCGACCGCCGCGTCGCCGCGGTGCTCGACAGCGGCCGCTTCGTGCAGGGGCCGGAGGTGGAGGAGCTTGAGATTCAGCTCGCCGCCTTCGCCGGCGCGCAGCACTGCGTCGGCGTCTCCTCCGGCACGGATGCGCTGCAGATCGCCATGATGGCGGAGGGGATCGGCCGCGGCGACGCGGTGTTCCTGCCGGCCTTCACCTACACCGCGACCGCCGAGGTGCCGCTGGTGCTGGGCGCGACGCCGGTCTTCGTGGATGTCGACCCGGCGACATTCAACATCGACCTCGCGGACCTCGAGCACCGCATCGCGCTGGTGGAGAAGGAGGGGCGGCTCAGGCCCCGCGCGGTGGTGGGCGTGGACCTGTACGGCCTGCCGGCGGACTGGCCGGCAATCCGGGCGCTCTGCGCGGCAAAGGGCATGTTCACGCTGGACGACGCAGCGCAGGCCTTCGGCGGGTCGCTCGACAACCGCCGGCTCGGGGTGCACGCGGATGCGACCGCGCTCAGCTTCTATCCGACGAAGACGCTGGGCTGCTACGGCGATGGCGGCGCGCTGCTCACGGACAGCGCGGAGCGTGCGGACCTCTATCGCTCCCTGCGTACGCATGGCGAGGGCAAGACCCGTTACGAGGTACTGCGCACCGGCATGAACGGCCGGCTGGATACCATCCAGGCGGCGATCCTGCTGGCCAAGCTGCCGCTGCTGGAGGGCGAGCTTGTCGCGCGCAACCGCACCGCGGCGATCTATGGCCACAGGCTGGCGGGCCGCGTCGGCGTGCCGGCGGTGCCGGCCGGGTCGGTCAGCGCCTGGGGCATCTATTCGATCCTGCTGCAGGACGCGGCGCAGCGCGCTGCGGTGCAGGCGGCGATGCAGAACGCGGGCGTGCCGTCGGCCATCTACTACCCGCGGCCGCTGCACCGCCAGCCCGCCTATGCGCAGCACCACGCCGGCGCCATCGCCGGCGGCCCGCCGCCGCTGCCGGTCAGCGAGGATCTCTGCCAGCGTGTGCTGTCGCTGCCGATGCACGGTTATCTCGACGAATCCCAGGCGGCGCGCGTCTGCGACGCCGTGCTGTCGGGGCTGTAATCCGGGCCACGTCGATCGCGCTTGAATCCGGACGCGCTTCCTTGCTTCGATGCAGCAAGGGAGTCCGGACGGAGGAGAGTGGGCGATGCGCCGCAGGTCCCTGCTGGTCGGCACCGGTGCCGCGATCGCCGCCGTTCCCCCTGCGCGCGCGCAGGGCGACCCGGTCGACGTCCTGCTTGTGCTAGCGGTCGATGTCTCGCGCTCCGTCGACGAGGACGAAGCCAAGCTGCAGCGCGAGGGCTATCGCGCCGCCGTCTCCGACGCCGCGGTGGTGGAGGCGATCCGCGGCGGCATGATCGGGGCGGTCGGCATCGCCTATGTCGAGTGGGCCGGCGCGGAATACCAGAAGCTGGTGCTGCCCTGGCAGCGCATCCGCACCATGGCCGATGCGCAGGGCTGGTCGGAGAAGCTGGCGGAGGCACCGCGCGCCTCGCTCTCCTGGACCTCGATCTCGGGCGCCATCGACTTCTCGCGCAGGGTGATGGCAGACG
>JAIYAI010000388.1 GCA_027489135.1 Acetobacteraceae bacterium | reverse complement strand
GACCCGGTGGGTGGCGTGTACCGCCGCCGCGCCGGCGCGCGCGAGCCCGATGGCGTGATGGAGGAGAACGCGTTCATCCGCACGCTGGGGCCGCTGCTCGGTCGGCTGGACCGCGACGCCTGGCTGTCGATGATCCGCGCGGGCGCGGAGTTCTATGCCTCCTTCGGCTACACCACCTGCCAGGAGGGCCGCGCCATGGGCACGACGCTGGCGAACCTGGCCGAGGTCGCCGATCGCGGCCTGCTACCGGTCGACGTGGTCGCTTATCCCGACATCCTCGCCGCCGGCGACCAGCTCGGCGGGGCGCTGCACGGGCGCGACTACCGCAACCGCCTGCGGATCGGCGGCGCCAAGATCTCGCTCGACGGCTCGCCGCAGGGCAAGACGGCGTGGCTATCGCGCCCCTATCACGTCGTGCCGCCGGGGCTACCGCCGGACTACCGCGGGCTGCAGACCGCCCCGACCGACGCCACGATCGAGGCCTTCTCGCGCTGCTACGAGCGCGGCTGGCAGATCCTGGCGCATGCCAACGGCGACGCGGCGATCGACCTCCTGATCGCCGCGGTGCGGGAGGCAACGCGCCGGCATGGGCCTGGCGACCGCCGTCCCGTGCTGATCCACGGCCAGACGCTGCGCGAGGACCAGGTGGATCAGGTGCGGGAGCTCGGAATCTTCCCCTCGCTGTTTCCGATGCACACCTACTACTGGGGCGACTTCCACCGCGACTCCGTGCTCGGGCCGGAGCGGGCGGAGAACATCTCGCCGGCCGGCTGGCTGATGAGCCGCGGCATGGTGTTCACCTCGCACCACGACGCGCCGGTGGCCAAGCCCGATTCGATGCGCGTGCTCAGCGCCACCGTCACGCGGCGCTCGCGCAGCGGCGACATCATCGGGCCGCGGCACCGGGTCCCGGTCGCCACCGCCCTGAAAGCGATGACGATCTGGGCGGCGCATCAGCATTTCGAGGAGGCGACGAAGGGCTCGATCGAGGTGGGCAAGCTCGCCGACTTCGTGGTGCTGTCGGACAACCCGCTGACCGCGGATCCGGAGAAGCTGGCGGAGCTGCGGGTGATCGAGACGATCAAGGAGGGCGCGAGCGTCTATCGTGCCTGACTGGCGGCGCGCCGTCGCCGCGGCGGTGCTGGCGCTGCCCGTGGGTGCCGCCCAAGCCGAGGACTGGGCGGCGCCGATCGTCGCCGGCCAGCGCGCGCTGGCCGAGCGCGGGGTCAATCTCGGCGCGGGCCTGACCGGCTTCGGCCAGGGGGTGCTGTCGCGCACCGGGCGGCCCGGCATGGCCTGGGGCGGGAAGTTCGACGCGCGGCTCGGCCTCGATGGCGCGCGGCTCGGCCTGTGGGAAGGGATCAGCATGTCGGTCCATCTCGAGCAGGTCTTCGGCCAGGATGCGAACCAGCGCGGCGACGGGTCCGTCTTCCCAGTCAACACCGCGCTCGGCTTCCCGAGTCTCGGCGGCCGGAACACCGACCTGGCGCTGACCATCACGCAGCGCTTCGGGGAGCAGGTCTCGCTGACCCTCGGCAAGTTCAACATGCTGGATGCGGCCGCGGCGACGCCGCTGCTGGGTGGCGGCGGGCTGACGACTTTCTGGAATGTTGGGCTGGCCGCGCCGGTCAGCGGCGTGACGCCGCCCTACATCCTGGGCGCGATGCTCGCGCTCAAGACGGCGCCCGTGAATGTCTCCCTGCTGATCTATGATCCGCGCAATGCGCAGAACACCGATGTGCTGCGGCAGCCCTTCGCCGAAGGCACGACCTTACAGCCTGTCCGCCACCATCCCGCTGACGCTGTTCGGCCTGCCCGGGTTCCACACCGTCCGGGCTGTGTACAGCACGCAGCGCGGCTTCGACCTGAACGACCTGCCGCAGCTTCTGCTGCCGCCAGGCAGCGGCGCGGCGGCGGGCACGAAGCAGGGCTACGTCTTCGGGTCCTATACCTTCCAGCAGTACTTGCACCAGGTCCCGGACGACCCGCGCCGCGGCTGGGGCGTCTTCGGCATGATCGCGGTGTCGGACGGCAATCCGAATCCGGTGCGGGCGAGCGCGCTGCTCGGCCTCGGCGGCGATGCGCTGCTGCCGTCTCGGCCGCTGGATCGCTGGGGCATCGCGGCCTTCTACTACAGCTTCTCCCGGACGCTGAGGGATGGGCTCTCGGCGATCGGCCAGGGGCTGCGGAACGAATGGGGCGTCGAGGCCTTCTACGACGTGGCGCTGGTCGACCATGTGCGGATCGGGCCCGACCTGCAAGTGATCCGGAGTGCGACGCCGGGGCTGCCGGTGGGCGTGCTCGGGGGCATACGGATGCGGCTGGTGTTCTGATCGGCGCGGCTGTGCCGCTGGTCCGCGTTCACGCCTCTTTGCCCTCCTCCACGCGCGTGCGAAGACGCGCGGGCATGACCGCCCCCGAATCCCGCCGCGACGCCCCCCGCAACCGGGGCCTCGACGACCTGCGCGGCGCGCTGACGCTCCTCGTCGTTTTCCACCACGCCGCCATCACCTATGGCGCGCAGGGCGGCTGGTTCTACCAGGAGGTGCGACCGGGCAACGACGTCTCCTCCCTGCTGCTCACCGTCTTCTGCGCCGTGAACCAGGCCTGGTTCATGGGCGCCTTCTTCCTGATCGCGGGATATTTCACGCCGCCCGCCCTGGCGCGGCGCGGCGGCCCCGCCTTCGCGCGGGAGAGGCTGCTCCGCCTCGGACTGCCGCTGCTCGGCTTCGTGCTGGTCCTGGGGCCGCTCACCGTCGCCCTGGCGCTGACCGCGCGCGGGCGCCCGATGCTCGACACCCTGGCCGCCATCGCGGGGAGGCTGGTGTTCATCCCGGGTCCGATGTGGTTCGTGATGGCGCTGCTGCTTTTCTCGGCCGGCGCGATGCTGTGGGGCGGGCTGACCCGGGGCCGCAGCTTCGCGCGGGAGCGGCCCTTCCCGAAGAACGGCGTCATGCTGGCGGCGGCGATCTTCACCGGCGCGCTGGCCCTGGTGCTGCGCCAGGCCTGGCCGGTGGGTGCCTCCGTCGCCGGGCTGCAGCTCGGCTATTTCGCCAGCTATGTCGTGCTCTTCGCCGCGGGCTGCCTCGGCGCCGCCGGTGGCTGGCTGGAACGGGTGCCACCCGTGCAGGTCCGCTTCTGGGGCATCGTCGCCCTCTGCGCCCTGCCGGTGCTGCCGCTCGCGGTGCTCGCCGCGCCGCTGCTGCCGGTCCTGCAGGCGAGCCCGAATGGCGGCATGAGCCTGCCTGCCGCGCTCTACGCCTTCTGGGAGCCCTTCGTGGCCTGGGGGCTGATCCTGCTGGCGTTGGCCTGGGCCGCAGGACGCGGGCCGCCGGGACCGCTCCGGGCCGCGTTGGGGCGCCGGGCCTATGCGATCTACGTCATCCACCCGCCGGTGCTGGTGGGCATCGCGCTGCTGTGGCGCGCGGTGCCGGCGCCGGCACTGGTGAAGTTCGCGGTGACCGGCAGCCTGGCCTGCGTCGCCTGCTTCGTGCTGGCGGGCTGGCTGCTGCGGCTGCGGGCCGTCGCGCGGGTGCTGTAGGGGGGCCTCGCCGCGCAATCCTCCGGCCGCTGTGACGGGCCGCCTCCCTCGAGCCCGATTGCCTTGCCGCCCGCTCTGGCCCGACACTCCCGCCAACCAATCGGGAGAGGAACGCCTGAATGCACCGCCGCAGCCTGCTGGCCGGCGCCGCCGGCCTCGGCGCCACTGGTCTCGGCGCAACCGGGCGCCTGGCCGCGCCCGCCTTCGCGCAACCCGCCGGCGCGCGCACCCTGGTGCATGTGCCGCAGGCGAATCTCACCAGCCTCGACCCGGTCTGGACCACCGCCGTGGTCAGCCGCAACGCCGCGGGGCTGATGTTCGAGACGCTGTTCGGCCGCGACGAGAAGCTCGACCCCAAGCCGCAGATGCTGGAGGGCTTCACCAGCGAGGACAACGCCAGGCGGTGGACGCTGCGGCTGCGCCAGGGGCTCCGCTTCCACGACGGAGAGCCGGTGCTGGCGCGCGACTGTGTCGCCTCGCTCAAGCGCTGGATGGTGCGCGACCCGATCGGCCAGACCATCGCCGCGCGCATGGACAGCCTGGAGGCGACGGACGACCGCACGCTGGTGTTCCGGCTGAACCGGCCCTTCGCCTCGCTGCCCTACGCGCTGGCGAAGACCCAGCCCTCCCCGGTGATCATGCCGGCGCGCATCGCCGCGACCGATCCCTACCGCCAGGTCACGGAGATCATCGGATCCGGCCCCTTCCGCTGGGTGCCGGACGAATACGTGCCCGGCAGCCGCGCGGTCTGGGCGCGGTTCGACCGCTACCAGCCGCGCGACGAGCCGGTCAGCTTCTGCGCCGGCGGGCTGCGGGCGATGGTGGATCGCGTCGAATGGCGCATCATCCCGGATCCCGGCACGGCGGCGAGCGCGGTGATGAACGGCGAGGTGGACTGGGTCGACCAGCCCATCCCGGACCTGCTGCCGCGGCTGAAGCGCGCGCGGGGCGTCACGGTCGGGCTGCTCGACGAATACGGCACGGTCGCGGTGGTGCGGCCGAACCACCTGCATGGGCCGACCGCCAAGGCCGGCGTGCTGCGCGCCATGCTGGCCGCCATCGACCCGGAGGAGGTGATGACGGCGGTGATGGGCACCGATCGGAGCCTGTGGCGCGCGCCGGTCGGCTTCTTCATGCCCGGCACGCCGAGCGCCAATGACGCGGGGATGGAGATCCTGACGCGCCGGCGCTCGACCGATGAGGTGAAGGCGATGCTGGCGGCGGCGGGCTACCAGGGGGAGCAGATCCTCTACATGCATCCCTCCGACCAGACCTTCTACGACGCCATCAGCAACGTCGTGATCGCCAGCTTCCGCAAGGTGGGCATCGCCGTCGACGACGTGCACATGGACTGGGGCACGGTGGTGCAGCGCCGCACCAAGAAGGACCCGATCGACAAGGGCGGCTGGTCGATGTTCCCGGCCGGCTTCCCGGCCGCCGAGTACCGCGACCCGGTCTTCGCCACCGGCATCCGCGGCAACGGCGCCGCGGCCTGGTTCGGCTGGCCAACCGACGAGGTGATCGAGCGGATGCGCGACACCTGGATGGAGACGACGGACGAGGCCGAGCTGAAGCGGCTCGACCGCGCGATCCAGGCGCGGGCCTTCGAGACGCTGCCCTATTTCCCGCTCGGCCAGTACCTGCCGCAGGGGGCCTGGCGGTCCACGCTGCGCGGCTTGCTGAAGGGGCCGGTGCCGGTGTTCTGGAACGTGACGAAGGGATGACCCCGTCCGATGACCGGAGCGTGCGGAGCGTGCGAAGGTCCGAATCGGCCGGGCCTTGATCAGCCGGACCAACGAGGAGCAGCTATGCCTATGCAACGCGTGGTGCTGGAGATCGGCATGGGAACCGATATCCGCGGCGCCGATTCCACCAAGGCCGCGGTGCGCGCGCTGCGCGACGCGCTGTGGCATAACTCACTGACCGTGACCCATGCGCTCGGCGTCGATGTCGACAGCATGCAGGTCGCCGTCACCATCGGCGTGCCGCGGCCGGAGACAGTGGACAAGGCGCAGGTGCTGGCGGTGCTGCCGCACGGCACAGGCACCGTCACCGTGGTCGAGGGCGGGCTCGAGATCCCGAACGAGGCCGGCACCGGATCGACGCTGATGGCGCATGCCGCGGCCGAGGTCTTCCTCGACATCGACGAGAGCGGGAGGCCCGCGCGGTGAGCACCCTGACCCCGAAGCGTGTGATCCTGGAAATGGGCCACGGCAACGACCTCCACGGCGGCGACTACACCAAGGCGGCGCTGCGCGCCGTGCAGGACGCGCTGCACCATTCCTCGCTGTCCATGCTGCGGGCGCTGAAGGTCTCGCCGCAGGACATGCTGGTCGACGTCACCATCGGCGCCCAGGTGCCGGAGAAGGTGGACACCGCGCGGGTGAAGGAAAGCCTGCCCTACGGCCAGGTCACGGTCCGTGCGGTGAAGGGCGGGCTCGACGTCGCGGACCCGTCGAAGGCGGACCCGGCGGTGATCTGCTCGGCAGCGATCGTGGTGCGCCTGCCCCTGCCGTGAGCCTCGCGGTTGCGCGAGGCGTCATGCGGGCCGGTGATCGCGGCCATCGGCCCGTCGCATTGGCGGAAGCAGGGGGCGGGGACCATCTCGGTAGACAAGGAGTACCGAGACATGACCCGCTTTCTTCTTCCCGCCCTTGTCCTTCTCCTGCAGGCCCAGGCCATGCCGGCGCTTGCCGCCGGCAGCGCGCCCGATCCGCAGGTGACGATGCCCGCGGTCAACACCCCCGACCGCACGATGACGCAGAACGGCCGCGTCGAACTTCCCACCCCGCCGCCTGCCGCGGGCGTGCCGCCGGCGCCGCCGCTGCACCATGTCACCCTCCGCGGGAAGTGATCTGTGGCGCTGGTCACCCTCCGCGGGACGTGATCAGCGCGGCAGCAGGCTCGGCCCGCCGTCGATCAGCGCCGCGTAGCGGGCGAACATGACCTCCTGGTCGTAGTCCTCCTCCGCCTTGGCGCGGTTCGCCGCCCCGAGGCGCGCGCGCAATGCGGCATCGGCCAGCAGCGGCCGCAGCGCCGCGGCCAGCGCCGCATCCTCCTTCGCGGCCAGGTGGGGCAGGTTCCCGGTGCTCAGCATGGCGCGCAGGTCGCCGACCTCCGTCGCCGCCACCGGCAGCCCGCAGGCCATCGCCTCCATCACGGAGAACGGCATCTGCTCCGTGTCGGAGGACAGGGCGAAGACGTCCATCGCCGCGTAGGTG
>JAIYAI010000267.1 GCA_027489135.1 Acetobacteraceae bacterium | reverse complement strand
GGCAAGGAGGGCACGCTCGAGGAGGCCGTGGAGAAGCTGCACGGCGTCGGCGACCTGTTCTTCTCCGATCACTTCCTCGAACCCCGCCCGCTGCTGCGCGCGCTGCGCGAGCCGAAGGGCGCCGTGCTGCTCGTGGACGAGGTCGACAAGGCCGACCAGGAATTCGAGGCCTTCCTGCTGGAGATCCTGTCGGACTACCAGGTCTCGATCCCGGAGATCGGCACGGTAAAGGCGACGGTGCCGCCCTTCGTCTTCCTGACCTCGAATTCCATGCGCGACCTGGGCGATGCGCTGAAGCGGCGATGCCTCCACCTGCATATCGGCCTGCCGGATGCGAAGCTGGAAGGGCGGATCGTCGCGACCCGCGTGCCGGGGATCGCGGAGGGGCTGAGGAAGCAGCTCGTGCTCTTCGTACAGGGGCTGCGCACGCTCGACCTGAAAAAGCTGCCCTCCGTGTCGGAGACGCTGGACTGGGCGCGGGTGCTGGTGCTGCTGCACGCGAAGGAGCTGGAGCCCGACTTCGTGCGGGACACGCTGAACGTGCTGCTCAAGTTCGAGTCCGACATCGAGGCGGCGAATACCCGCGTCGTGGAGCTGGTGACCCAGGCCAAGCGCGATGCCGGCTTCGGCTGAGGGCGAAGCACGGGCCGGCATGGACGGCCCGCTGATCGAGTTCTTCCGGGCCGCGCGTTCCGCCGGCATGCGCATCTCCCCGGCCGAGAGCATCGACGCCGTGCGCGCCGTGCAGGTGGTGGGCTGGGAGGATCGTGACGCGCTGCACGAGACCCTGGCCCTCGTCATGGCCAAGTCGGTCGAGGAGAAGGCGCAGTTCGAGGAGTGCTTCAACCTCTTCTTCCGCCGCGAGGCCTTCAAGGGCGAGCAGCCCCAGCCCGCGCCGGACGCAGAAGGCGAGCAGCCCGAGGGCTCCCCCATGGGCGGCGAGGGGGAGGGCGGCGGCGGCGGCGCCAGCGAGCTCGGCCGCATGCTGATGGCGGGGGACCAGGCCGGCCTCGCCGCCGCGATGGAGCAGGCGGCGCAGGAGGCCGGCGTCCGCAACATCGCCGTCTTCACCCAGGTGAACCTCTTTGCCCGGCGCATCCTGGAACGCATGGGGCTGAACGCGCTGGAGCGCGAGATCCGCGGCCTGGCCGGCACGCCCCAGGGCCAGCGCCTGGCCCAGGCCCGCGACGCGCTGCGCGAGCAGGTGAAGGAACTGGTCCAGCAGAACCTGCTGCTGTTTGCCAAGGGCGAGACCGAGCGCTGGCGCGAGAAAATGCTGGCGGAGACACGCCTGACCGCCATCGACCGCCGCGACCATGAGCGCATGCGCATCCTGGTCCGCGCCATCGCAAGGCGGCTCGCGGTGCAGTACGGCCGGAACCGCAAGCGTGACCGGCGCGGCGTGCTCGACATCCGCAAGACGCTGCGGCGGAACATGGCCTGGAACGCCATCCCCTTCCTGACGATCTGGAAGCAGGAGGTGATCGACAAGCCGAAGCTCGTCGTGCTCTGCGACGTCTCGGGCTCGGTCGCCGCGCTGGCCGGCTTCCTGCTGATGTTCCTCTACGCGCTGAAGGAGGCGCTGTCGGGCCTGCGCGCCTATGCCTTCGCCGGCGAACTGATGGAGGTCAGCGACATCCTGGAAGGCCAGCCGATCGAGAAGGCGATCGGCGAGATCATGACCAAGGTCGGCTTCGGGTCGTCGAACTACGGCAACTCCCTGGCGGACTTCCAGAACGGCTACATCTCGACGCTCGATCGCCAGACGACGGTGATCGTGCTGGGCGATGGGCGCGGCAACCGGACGGATCCGCGCGTGCCGATCCTGATGGACATCGCCAACCGGTCGAAGCAGGTGATCTGGCTGAACCCGGAGCCGCGGACGCTCTGGGGCACGGGGGACAGCGACATGCTGCGCTATGCGCCGCACTGCCGCATCACGGCGGTCTGCGCGACGCTGGGGCAGTTGGAGCGGATCATCACGGATCTGCTGAAGGACCAGCGGTAGCGGGGCAAAGCCCTCCCCCGCTCGCGGGGGAGGGATGCCGCTACGCCCGCGGCCGCGGCGCCTCCGTGCCCAGCGCATTCCCCTCCGGATCGAAGCGCACCGCGTTCGGGTGCAGCACGGTGCAGGCCTTGGCCTCCTCCACGCTGCGCACGCCGGCCTGGGCGAAGGTTGTGCGGATCTCCTCCAGGAAGGCCGCGGCCTGGTGGCCGCCGCCATGCTCGCCCAGCGCGCCGACCGAGAGCACGAAGGCCCGCCCCGCGAAGCACATGTCTGCGCCCACGGCCAGCGCGCGGAACACGTCGAGCCCGGATCGGATCGAGCCGTCGTAGAGGATCTTCGCCCGCCCCCCGACCGAGGCCGCGATGGCCGGCACGGTATCGATCGAGGACGGCGCCGCGTCGAACTGCCGGCCGCCATGGTTCGACACCCAGATGCCGTCGACGCCGAGCTTCACGGCCCGCTCCGCATCCGCCGGATGCTGCAAGCCCTTCAGCACCAGCGCGCGGGGCCAGAGGTCGCGGAAGCGTGCGATGTCGTCCCAGGTGACGCCGGTGGTCATGTTCTTCTGGACGAAGGCGGCGATCTCCATGTCGGAGGCGTTCTCGCCCACGTATTTGCGCATGTTCTTGAACTGCGGCGCGCCCTTCCGCCACATCTCCAGCGCCCAGAGCGGCGCCGTGGCGATCTGGAACACCGTCTTCGGCCGGTACTTCCAGGGCAGTTGCAGCCCGTTGCGGATGTCGTGCACCCGCTTCTGCCGCTGCGGCACGTCGAGCGTCAGCACCAGCGCATGCGCGCCCACCGCCTCCGCCCGCTGGATCAGGTCGACCGAGACGCGGTGGTTGTCGGCGGGCAGGCCGTAGAGCTGGAACCAGAAGCTGTCCGGGGCGATGCGCGCCAGCTCCTCCATGCCGACATTGGCGACGGGGGCGGAACAGTCGGGAATGCGCTGCGCCTGCGCCGCCGCGGCCAGGATGGCGTCGCAGCCGGGCCAGATCATGCCGATATTGCCCATCGGCGCGACGCCGACCGGCGCGTTGTATTCCCGCCCGAAGAGCGTGGTCTTGGTGGCGATCGAGGACACGTCCAGCGCATAGCGCGGCACGATCCGCACCGCGTCCATGGCTTCGCGGTTGTGGGCCACATTGGGCGCGCCGTCGCCGACGCCGCCCGCCACGAAGTCATAGGCGAAGCGGGAGATGCGCCACTTCGCCCGGCGCTGCAGGTCGTTGAAGGTCGGGAATTTCCGCCGCAGGTCGGCGGCCAGCGTCTCCCCCGCGCCCGCGCCCCATCCAGCGTTCTGACTGCCGCTCATGCCTGGAGATTCCCCGTATGCTCGACCGGGATGATGCACCAAGGGGGCGCCGCGTCCAGGGCCGGCCTTGCATCCGGGCCCGGCTTGGGGTGCCATGACCGGGAAGAACGAACGGGAGGACAACGAGCATGAACCGCAGGCACATCCTCGCCGCGGCCGGGCTGCTGGCGGCGCCCTGCGTGCAGGCCCAGGCAGCTGAGTGGACCCCCGACAGGCCCATCCGCCTCGTCTATCCCTATCCGCCCGGCGGCGGCGGCGACATCGTCTCCCGCATGGTGGCGGAGAAGGCGCGCGACCTGCTCGGCCAGCCCCTGCTGGTGGAGAACCGCCCCGGCGCCGCGGGGCTGGTCGGCGCCGAACTCGTCACCCGTGCGCCGAAGGACGGGTACACGCTGCTGGTCACCGCCGCGGCCCTCTCCATCGCCCCGTCGGTCTATCGGCGCATCACCTTCGACCCCACGAAGGATCTCGCCGCCGTCG
>JAIYAI010000040.1 GCA_027489135.1 Acetobacteraceae bacterium | reverse complement strand
TGTGGGTGTCCTGCATGAAGGCGTGGAAATGGACGCGGCGTTTCTGGCGGATGTCGGTCGCGTCATGGAACAGGTCCATCAGCATGGATTTGCCGCGCCCGACCTCGCCGACGAGGTAGAGCCCCTGCGGCGCCGCGGGCAGCGCCTCGTCCGCCGGCTTGCGGCGGAACAGGCGGCCGAGCAGCGACCCACCCCCCTCCGGCGCGGCCGCCAGGGGCGCCGGGGAGTACCCGCGCAGGCGGTGCCACAGCTCCTGCAGCATCTCGGCCGCCCGGGCCTGGGCCGGATCCGGCGAGAGTGCGCCGGCGGCGACGCGGGCGCGGTAGGCCGGCAGGGGGCCGTCCGGATGGGCGACGGGCGGGCCGTCCGGTCCAGGATGGGACAGCGTGAAATGGCCGGGGGGCATGGACGCGTCGGGCGGTGCCGTCATCGGTGCTGGCAGGCGCGGGCGGGTGGCGCCGGGCTCTCTGTTGGAGGTGCGTATCGCCGCGCGGGACGGCGTCGCCCCGTCTAGCTTGCGGGAAAAGCCGCGACAAATTGACGGTCGCCCCGCCCACACATAAAGACATATTTATATCTGCGCATTTCCCCTGGCCTCCCCCGGCCCCCCGTGCTACCCGCCGCGCCCGAACCCAAGACCCTTCAGGACACCACCCGACCATGCCCGTTGCCACCGACTACAAGGTCAAGGACCTCTCCCTCGCCGCCTGGGGCCGCAAGGAAATCGCCATGGCCGAGGACGAGATGCCCGGCCTGATGGCGACGCGCGCCGAATACGGCGCGGCGCAGCCGCTGAAGGGTGCCCGCGTCGCCGGCTGCCTGCACATGACCATCCAGACCGCCGTGCTGATCGAGACGCTGAAGGCGCTCGGCGCCGATGTGCGGTGGTCCTCCTGCAACATCTTCTCGACCCAGGACCACGCCGCGGCCGCCATCGCCGCCGCCGGCACGCCGGTCTTCGCCGAGAAGGGCGAGACCCTGGTCGAGTACTGGGACTACGTGAAGAAGACGCTGGAGTGGGGCGACGGCGGCGAGCCGAACATGCTGCTCGACGACGGCGGCGACATGACCCTGCTGGTCCATTACGGCCTGCGTGCCGAGAAGGGCGACACCGCCTTCCTCGACAAGCCGACCAACGAGGAGGAGGAGGTCTTCTTCGCCCTCATCAAGGACTGCCTGAAGACCAAGCCGGGTTGGTTCGCCAAGCTGGCCGCCGCCATCAAGGGCGTCTCCGAGGAGACGACGACGGGCGTGCATCGCCTCTACAACATGGCGAAGGACGGCAAGCTGCTGTTCCCGGCGATCAACGTGAACGACAGCGTCACCAAGTCGAAGTTCGACAACCTCTATGGCTGCCGCGAGAGCCTGGTCGACGGCATCCGCCGGGGCACCGACGTGATGATGGCCGGTAAGGTCGCCATGGTCTGCGGCTTCGGAGACGTCGGCAAGGGCAGCGCCGCCAGCCTGAAGAACGCGGGCTGCCGCGTGATGGTGTCCGAGGTCGATCCGATCTGCGCGCTGCAGGCGGCGATGGAAGGCTACCAGGTCGTGACGATGGAGCAGGCCGCGCCGATGGCCGACATCTTCGTCACGGCGACGGGCAACGTGGACGTCATCACCGTCGACCACATGCGCGCGATGAAGCACCGCGCCATCGTCTGCAACATCGGCCACTTCGACAGCGAGATCCAGGTTGCCGCGCTGAAGAACTACAAGTGGGACAACGTGAAGCCGCAGGTGGACGAGATCGAGTTCCCCGACGGCAAGCGCATCATCCTGCTGTCCGAGGGGCGGCTGGTGAACCTCGGCAACGCGACCGGCCACCCGTCCTTCGTCATGTCCGCCAGCTTCACCAACCAGACCCTGGCGCAGATCGAGCTCTGGACCAACCCGGGCAAGTACGAGCGCAAGGTCTACGTACTGCCCAAGCACCTGGACGAGAAGGTGGCGGCGCTGCACCTGGCCAAGGTCGGCGCGACCCTGACCAAGCTGACGCCGCAGCAGGCCGGCTACATCGGCGTGCCGGGCGAGGGGCCGTTCAAGGCGGATCAGTACCGGTACTGAAGCGTACAGTCCCGTCCAGTCATTGCGGCGTCGTGGCAAGAACAGCCACGACGCCGTTTTCATTTGAGGCCCTTGTCTCATAATCTCGACCGACGCGGACTCGGTCACCGCGGCCGCCCGGCTGCTTTTCCGGCTTGCCAGGGTGCGAGGGACTAGGCATGTGGAGCCCCGCCGTGCGGTTCTTCACGGCCCTGCCGCGTTCATGTCTGTGCGCCGGGTCCGGCGATTGTCGAATTTTCGGCATCGCTGATTTTCGGGGCTTGGCGCGACGCGGTAGCGTTCGGTAATATCGGGTAACACGGCTCCCGACTCCGCGAGAGGTACCGCATGCGCGCTCCCCTGTTGGCCCTGCTTGGACTCCTCGTTGCCGCCACCCCCGCCCTCGCGGCGCGGTACCCGGACCGGGGGGCGCCCACCGGGCAGCAGCGCGCCAAGGCCACTGCCCCGGCGGCGACCCAGGCGGCGCGGACCACGCGCCCGGTCGCCGCGACCCGCAGCGCCGCGCCCAGCCGCCCCTCGGCCAGCGCGACCCGCTCCAGCCGCCCGACCCAGGCCGCCGCCCCGGCCCGGGGTGGCCGCGCCACCCATGCCGCCGCGCCCGTCCGCGGCAGCCGCACCGCCCAGGCCGCGCCGTCCCGCAACGCGCGCTGGGGCTTGGTCTCCTCTGCCCATGCCCGCACGCCCTATGCCGGCAGCATGACCACCCGCCGCGGCGCCCACTACGCCGTGCTGCAGGGCGGCCCGGTCTGCCGCAGCGGCGCCCGCAACTGCCGGATCTACCGCGTCAGCGCGCCGCAGCCGATGCGCTGGTCGCAGGGCCTGTCGCCGGCGCTGAACGTGCAGACCTCGAACTGCCCGGCCGGGACCATGGCGACGCTCGCCACCGGCCATTCCAACATCGTCCGCTGCATGCCGATCTGACCGGCCGGCGCCCCTCCCGGGGAAATCCGGCCGGGGCCGCCTTGCCGCCCTCTGCCTTTGGGGGCTAGGAAGCCGCCGCCCGGCCCGCCATGGCGGGTGGCGGCGGCAATCTGCAAAGGCACTCCCGCATGGCCCGCAAGAAGATCGCGCTCGTCGGCGCAGGCAATATCGGCGGCACGCTCGCCCACCTCATCGGCCTGAAGGAGCTCGGTGACGTCGTCATGTTCGACGTCTTCCCGGGCGTCGCTGCCGGCAAGGCGCTCGACCTGATGCAGTCCGGGCCGGTCGACGGCTTCGACAGCGCCATGTCCGGCACCGGCGACTACGCCGCCATCGCGGGCGCCGACGTCGTCATCGTCACCGCCGGCTTCCCCCGCATGCCGGGGATGAGCCGCGACGACCTGCTGACCAAGAATGCCGGCGTCATCGCGCAGGTGGCCGAGGGCATCAAGACGCACGCGCCCAACGCCTTCGTCATCGTCATCACCAACCCGCTCGACGTCATGGTGTGGGTGATGCAGCAGAAGTCCGGCCTGCCCGCCAACAAGGTGGTCGGCATGGCGGGCGTGCTGGACAGCAGCCGCTTCCGCCTCTTCCTGGCGCAGGAGTTCAACGTCTCGGTCGAGGACGTGACCGCCTTCGTGCTCGGCGGCCATGGCGACACCATGGTGCCGCTGACCCGCTACTCCACCGTCGCCGGCATCCCCGTGCCCGACCTGATCAAGATGGGGTGGACGACGCAGGAGCGGATCGACGCGATCGTCGAGCGCACCGCCAATGGCGGCGGCGAGATCGTCAAGCTGCTGGAGCGCGGCAGCGCCTTCTATGCCCCCGCGGCTTCGGCGATCGCCATGGCCGAGAGCTACCTGAAGGACAAGAAGCGCGTGCTGCCCTGCGCCGTGCTGCTGAACGGCGAATACGGCATGAAGGACTTCTATGTCGGCGTGCCGGTGGTGATTGGCGGCAACGGCGTCGAGAAGATCGTCGAGGTCGAGTTCACGCCGGAGGAGAAGGCCGCCTTCGACAAGTCCTGCGGCGCGGTGAAGAAGCTGATCGAGGACTTCAAGAAGCTCGGCGTCTGAGAGCGGGGCGGGGCGTCTGATCCGCGGAGGCGGCACGCCGCCGCGGTGAATCAGCCGCCCAACCAACACGCCGGGGCGGATCGAATCGCCCCGGCTTTTCTTCTGGGAAGGAAACGCCCATCCCGGGTAGTCTCCGGCCCGCGGGCCGGCAGCGGCCCAATGGATAGGGTGAGCGGATGAACATCCACGAGTACCAGGCCAAGGAGCTGCTGCGCCGCTATGGCGTCGCGGTGCTCGAGGGTCATGTCGCGCGCACGCCGGAGGAGGCCGAGGCCGCCGCGGTGAAGCTGGGCGGGCCGATTTCCGTCGTGAAGTCGCAGATCCATGCCGGCGGCCGTGGCGCCGGCCGCTTCGCCAACGACCCCAATGGCAAGGGCGGCGTCCGCGTCGTCAAGTCGGTCGAGGATGTGCAGGCGGCGGCGGATGCGATGATCGGCAAGGTGCTGGTCACCAAGCAGACGGGGCCCGAGGGCAAGCTCGTCTCTCGCGTCTATGT
>JAIYAI010000459.1 GCA_027489135.1 Acetobacteraceae bacterium | reverse complement strand
TGGTCAAGACCGCGCACAGCATCGGCCTGCGCACCACCAGCACCATCATGTTCGGCCATGTCGAAGGCACGCAGCATTGGGCGCGCCACCTGCTGCGCCTGCGGGAGGCCCAGGCGGAGACGGGCGGCTTCACCGAATTCGTCCCGCTGCCCTTCGTCCACATGGAAGCGCCGATGTACCTCAAGGGTCGGGCGCGGAAGGGACCGACCTTCCGGGAAGCGGTGCTGATGCACAGCATCGCGCGGCTCGCGCTGCATCCGCTGATCACCAACATCCAGGTGAGCTGGGTGAAGATGGGGCCGGAGGGCGTGGCGATCTGCCTCAATGCCGGCGCCAACGACCTCGGCGGCACCCTGATGAACGAGAGCATCAGCCGCGCCGCCGGCACGCAGCACGGGCAGGAATTCCCGCCCGAGGCGATGGAGGAACTGATCCTCCGCATCGGCCGCGTGCCGCAGCAGCGCGATACGCTCTACGGCACGGTCAGCGAGGACCGGCGCCGCGTCAGCTTCGGCGCCCAGCCGCTGACGCCGATGGTGATGACGCCGCCCCGCAAGCGCGCGGCGGTGGAGACGGTGTGACCGACCTCGTCGCCGGGCCGCTCGATCGCTGCGTCGAGGCCCTGCCGCGGCGCTACCCCGGGCCGGGCGGCGCCGTCGCCGTGCTGCGCGATGGCGAGGTGCTGGTCCGCCACGCCTGGGGCTTCGCCAATACGGCGCGGCGCATTCCCTTCACGCCGCGCACGCTGTTCCGCATGTGCTCGATCACCAAGCAGTTCACGTCAGGCCTGGTGCTCGACGCCTTCGCCGATCCCACGGTGCTGGACGCCGATGTCGCGCGCCGCCTGCCACTGCTGCAGGAAGCCCCGCCGGGTGCGCTGCACCTCTGCCACAACCAGTCCGGGCTGCGCGACTACTGGGCCGTGGCGATGCTGCTCGGCTCCCCGATCGAGGCGCCGTTCGGCGATACGGAGGCGGCGCGACTGATCGGTGCAACGCACTCGCTGCATTTCACGCCAGGCACGCGCTATTCCTACGTGAACCAGAATTTCCGCATCCTCTCCGACATCCTGGAGGACCGCACCGGCCGCGGCTTCGCCGAGCTTCTGCGCACGCGCATCTTCGACCGCGCCGGGATGGAGACCGCCTTCCTCGCCGCCGATACCCGCGCCATGCCGGACGGGACGGAGGGCTACGAGGGCAGCCAGGCCAGCGGCTTCCGCGCGGCGGAGAACCGCATCCTCTGGACCGGCGATGCGGGGCTCGGCGCCTCGCTCGACGACATGATTGCCTGGGAGCGGCATATCGACGCGACGCGCGACGATCCGGCCTCCCTGCACGCGCGGCTTTCGGCGCCGGTCGCCTTCGCGGATGGCGCGCCGGCGCCCTACGGCTTCGGCCTCGGGCGCGGTGTCGAGTTCGCCCGGCAGGTCTTCGGCCATGGCGGCGCGCTGCGCGGCTGGCGCAGCCACCGGCTCTATGTGCCGGCCGAGCGCATCTCGGTGGTGGTGATGTTCAACCACCTCTCGGATGCGCATGGCGCGGCGCTCGACCTGCTGGGCGCGGTGCTCGGCGCGCCGGCGCCGGCGGCCGCACCGATGCTGCCGGATCCGGCCTGGCTCGGCGCGTACATCGAACCGGAGACCGGCATTGCCGCGCGCCTCGACATGGCCGGCGGCGCGGTAAGGCTGCGCTTCGGCCATTCCGGGGAGCGGCTGGTGCCGCTGCCCGATGGCAGCGCAGGGACGGGCCGCACGCGCGTCATCCCGCGCGCGGATGGGCAGTGGATGGAACGGCCGCAGGAGAACCAGGCGTCGCGCCTGATGCCGCTGCGGGGCCCGGCGGCGACCGACATCGCCGGGAACTACCGCTGCGCCGAACTCGACGCGACGCTGACCGTCGTCGATGCCGGCGGCACGCTGTACGGCGGCTTCGCCGGAGCGCTCGGCCAGGGGCAGATGGAATTGCTGGACCCGATCGCTGGCGATGCCTGGGCGCTGCCCTGCCCGCGGGCGCTGGATCACACGCCGCCCGGAGACTGGACGCTGCACTTCACCCGCGACGCCGGCGGCGCGGTGACGGGCGTCCAGCTCGGCTGCTGGCTCGCCCGCCGGCTCCGCTACGACCGGGTCGGCTGATCAGGTATCGGCGAGGGCCTTGATCGTCGCGTCACGGTGCGCGACGTCGCCATCCTCCGTCACCGGCTGCAGGCAGACATGCGTCGCCCCGGCGGCGAAATGCGCGCGCAGGCCAGCCTTGATCGTCGCGGCATCGCCATGCAGCACCATCGCGTCGATGAAGCGGTCGTTGCCGCCGTTCTCCAGCTCGGCCTCGGTGAAGCCCAGGCGCAGCCAATTGTTGCGGTAATTCGGCAGCGCCATGTAGCGGTGCAGCTCCTTTCGCCCGAGCATGCGTGCGCGCGCCGTATCGGTCTCCAGGCAGACCTTCTGCTCGACCGCCAGCACCTTGTCGGGGCCGAGCGCCTTGGCCGCTTCCGCCGTGTGCTCCGGCGTGACGTTGTAGGGCACGGCGCCGCGGGCATGGGTGCCGGACAGCTTCAGCATCAGCGGGCCGAGTGCCGCGACCAGGATCGGCCAGGTCTCCGACCCTTCCTCGCCCTTCTGGATGCCGTCGAGGTAGCGACGCATGGCCGGGATCGGCTTCTCGTAGACATGCCCGCGCACGCCCTCCACCGACGGCACGTGCGAGACGCCGAGGCCCAGCACGAAGCGCCCGCCATAGAGCTGGTTCAGGGTCAGCATGCCGCGCCGCGCCGTGTAGGCATCGCGGGCGTAGATGTTGGCGATGGAACTGCCGATGCTGAGCGTCTTCGTCTGGCTCAGCAGGTAGCCCGCCAGCGAGAGCGATTCGTACAGCCGCGATTCCGGGTACCAGAGCGTGCCGTAGCCGCTCTCCTCCACCAGGCGCAGCAGCGCCGTCAGCCCGGGCCCGTCGAGCCGGTCGGTGGGGTACCATACGCCAAGGCGTCCGAGGTTCATGGCCGTCACTCCCGTGTGCGTCGGGCGGGACTGTCGCCGCCATACGCCATGGATGCAACCGGGCCGCCGTTCCGCTAGACTGTCCGGGCATGCCGCCGGTCCAGGCCGGGCGGGCGCGCGGCGCCGGCGCCCCCCCGCCCGTGGCCGAGACGCGCCGCCCCGGCACCTCCTCGGCCCCCCGTCCCAGGCGCAGGTCGCTTTTCCTGCGGTTGCTCTCGCTTTGCCTGATGCTCTCGATCTGGGGCGGCCTGGCGCTGGCCGGGGTGCTGCTGGTGCTCGCCTGGGACCTGCCGAACCCGGATCTCGCGCAGCAGGCGACACGGCGGCCCTCCGTCACGCTGCTCGCCGCCGATGGCTCGACGCTCGCAACCCAGGGCGATCTCTTCGGCGAGGCGGTGCGCCTCCGTGACCTCCCGCCCACCCTTCCCGCGGCGCTGATGGCGGTCGAGGACCGTCGCTTCCGCAGCCATTGGGGAGTCGACCCCAAGGGCGTCATCCGTGCGGCCCTGGCGAATTACGAGGCCGGGGAGGTGGTGCAGGGCGGCTCCACCCTCACGCAACAGCTTGCCAAGAACCTCTTCCTCAGCCCCGAACGCACGATGCGCCGCAAGGGCCAGGAGGTGCTGCTGGCGCTCTGGCTGGAGCGGCGCTTCACCAAGGACCAGTTGCTCGAGATCTATCTCAACCGCGTCTATCTTGGCGCCGGCGCCTTCGGCGTGGATGCCGCTTCGCGGGTCTATTTCGGCATCCCGGCGCGGCGCCTGGCGCTGTGGCAGTCGGCGATGCTGGCCGGGCTGCCGAAGGCACCGTCGCGGCTCAATCCGCGGGCCTCGCCCGACCTCGCTGCCGCCCGTACGGCGGAGGTCCTGGAAGCGATGGTCGAGACCGGCGCCATCACCCGGGCGCAGATGGACCAGGCACTGGCGGAGATGCGCGCGCGCGGCCTGGCCCGCCCCGGCCTCGGCGCCGGCTACTTCGCCGACTGGGCGCTGGACGACCTCGCCGAGCGCTTTCCCGGCAATGCCGACCTGGTGCTGAAGGCGACGCTCGACCCCCGACTGCAGCGCGCGGCGGAGGCGCGACTGGCGGCGCTGCTCGACGGGCCCGGCGCAAGGGCCGGCGTCACCCAGGGCGCGGTGGTGGCGATTGACGCCGCGACCGGGGCTGTGCGCGCCATGGTGGGCGGCCGGGACTACCGCACCAGCAGCTTCAACCGCGCCACCCAGGCCCAGCGCCAGCCCGGCTCCGCCTTCAAGCCCTTCGTCTTCCTCGCGGCGCTCGAGCGCGGGCACATGCCCGACGACATCGTCTCCGACGGGCCGATCACGCTCGGCGGCTGGTCGCCAGGCAATGGCGCGACCTACCAGCCCCGCGGCGACATGACATTCGAGGACGCGCTGGCGCTGAGCGTGAACACGGCGGCCGTGCGCGTGCTGGTGCGCGGGACGAATGGCGGCCCGCGCGCGGCGATCGCAGCGGCGCAGCGAGTCGGGCTGACCGGACGCCTGCCCAACGACGCCACCATCGCGCTGGGCACGGGGGAGGTGACGCTGCTGGATCTCACCGCCGCCTATGCCGCCTTCGCGAATGGCGGCCGGCGCGTCGAGCCCTGGGCCATCGCCGGCGCCACAGCCGAGGGCCGCGCCATCGCGCCGCCGCCACATGCCGCGCCCGCCCAGGCCATCACGCCGGAGCAGGCACAGATGATGCGGCGCATGCTGGAGGCGGTGGTGGCGCGCGGAACCGGCCGCGCCGCAGCGATCCCCGGCCGCGCGGGGGTCGGCGGCAAGACCGGCACGACGCAGGATTTCCGCGATGCCTGGTTCGTCGGCTTCGCGCCCGCGCGCGGCGGCACGATCGTGCTCGGCGTCTGGCTCGGCAACGACGACGCACGGCCGATGGAGGAGGTCACCGGCGGCCGCCTGCCGGCGCGGCTATTCCGGGAGATTCTGGAGGCGGGCGGATGACCGCGGCGCGCTTGTTTCGCAGGTGGTTCCCGTAGCACCCTGGCACGGCGCAGAACGCGCCACCGGGGGAACGCCATGACGCAGAACGGGCCTGCACCATCCTGGGCGCCGGGGTTGCGCCGCCGCGATCTCGGCCGCCTGCTGCTCGGCGCCGCGGCGCTCTCCGCCGCACCGGGGCATGCGCAGCAGCAGGGGGCGCAGCAGCGGCCGCAGCGCATCCTGGTGCTGGGCGCGGGGCTCGCCGGCCTCGGTGCCGCGCGCCGCCTGCACGATGCCGGCCACCAGGTGACGGTGCTGGAAGCGCGCGACCGGCTGGGCGGCCGGCTGCATACGGTCAGCTTCCGCGGCGTCCCGCTCGATCTCGGTGGCGCCTGGATCCACGGGCCGGAGCGCAACCCGCTGACCGAG
>JAIYAI010000825.1 GCA_027489135.1 Acetobacteraceae bacterium | reverse complement strand
CTATATGGAGCTCCTCGGCGTGCTGGCGCCGACGGAGCACAATGCCCCCATGCGCGAATGGCTGAAGACGCAGGAGGGGATCGAGCGCGCGGCCTTCACCGCGCTGGATGCGGCGGCGGGCGTTGCGGAGTTGCAGGCGCGCGGAATCGCGGCGATCGGCCCCGTGGCCTTTGGCCGGCCCGTGGAATTGCCCGATGGCAGCATGGCCGAGGCGCGGTTCAACGTGATGCGCTGGCCGGTCGGGCTGCGGCCTGGCGGCTTGCGGATCTTCGCCTGCCAGCATCTGACGCGCGAGAATGTCTGGGTGCCCGCCTTGCAGCAGCACGCCAATGGCGCCGCCTGCATCCTGCGCCTGGAGATGCTGACGGCGGACCCGCGCGCGGCGGCGGCCGAGATGGGCGCGCTGATTGACCAGGCGCCGCGCCAGGATACCGATGGCGGCTGGGTGGTGCCCACGGGCCCCGGCCGGGCGGATCTGGTGTTTCTGGACCGTGAGATTCTCGCGGCGCGCCATCCCGGCATCTCGCTCGATGGCTTGCCCTCCGAGGGTGCCGCGGCCTTGGTCCTTGGCACGCGCGACTACGCCGGCGCGGCCCGCGCGCTCGGCGTCCCGGTGGATGGTGCCGTAGCCATCCCCGCCTCCCGCGCGACGGGCGTCCTCCTGCGTTTCCTGGCGATCTAGTTTCGGGGTCTGGGGCCTCTGTTTAGACCGGACACATCCCTGACGTGTGTTCGGAGACATGCTTGACGCTTTTGGGCTTGGTTTCTCGGGAGAGAGGCGATGCCCTGGAAGGCGTTATCCGTGTTGGACCACCGTCGAGAGTTTGTTCGCCTGTCGCGGTCGGGCGAGGTCAGCGTGGCGGAGCTCTGCCGCCGCTTCGGCATCAGCCGCCAGACCGGCTTCACCCTGCTGCGCCGCAGCCGCGAGGAGGGGGAGGCCGGCCTGGCCGACCGCTCACGCCGGCCGCTCAGCAGCCCGCGGCAGGTGCCGCCCGAGATGGCCGCGCGCATCCTCGACCTGCGGGCCGAGCACCCGCGCTGGGGCGGCCGCAAGCTGGCCCGGCGCCTGCGCGACCTGGGCTTGGCTGACGTCCCCGCCCCCTCCACCGTCACCGAGGTGCTGCGCCGCGCCGGCCTGATCGACCCTGCCGAGGCGGCGCAGCACAGGCCCTTCACCCGCTTTGAGCGCGAGGCACCCAACGATCTCTGGCAGATCGACTTCAAGGGCCATTTCGCCACCGCCGCCGGCCGTTGCCACCCGCTCACCGTGCTGGATGACCACAGCCGCTACTCGCTGGGCATCGCCGCCTGTGGCCGCGAGACCCTGGCCGAGGTGCAGCAGCGGATGACCGGGCTGTTCCGCCAATACGGCCTGCCGGGGGCTATCCTCTGCGACAATGGCTCGCCCTGGGGTGCCGCGGGCCACGCTGGCCTGCGGGCCAACCAGCGCACGGCCTTCGAGGTCTGGTTGATGCGGCTGGGTGTGGCCACGCTGCACGGCCGGCCGCGGCACCCGCAGACACAGGGCAAGGAGGAGCGGTTCCACCGCACGCTGGATGTGGAGGTGCTGCAGGGGCGCCAATTTGCGGACCTTGATGATTGCCAGCGGGCCTTCAACGCCTGGCGGCCGATCTACAACGAGCAGCGGCCGCATGAGGCGCTGGGCCTGGCCGTGCCGGCGAGCCGCTATCGGCCCAGCCGGCATGCCTTTCCTGAGCGGCTACCGGAGCCCGACTACCACGCCGACGACAAGATCCGCCGCGTTGGCGTCCATGGCTATGTGCAGTGGCAGGGGCAGAAGGTGCCGCTGTCCCTGGCCTTTGCGGGCCTGGACGTGGCGCTGCGCCCGACCGAGACGGACGGCGTCTGGAGCCTGCACTTCATGCGCTTCAACCTCGGCTGGATTGACACCAGAGGGCCAAAAGCCATCCTCACAACCGTCAGGGATGTCTCCGAACACCCGTCAAGCATCTCTCCAGTCTGAACAGGCCTCTCGGCCCCAGCCGCCGGAGGCATCAGCCCGCGAAAGGATCGCGCAGCGCGATCGTATCATCCCGATCCGGCGAGGTGCTCAGCATCATCACCGGCGCCTCCACCAGCTCCTCGATGCGGCGCACATATTTCACCGCCTGGGCCGGCAGCTGCGCGTAGCTGCGCGCCCCTTTGCAGGAGCCTGACCAACCCTCCATCGTCTCGAAGATCGGCTCGCAGCGGGACTGCGCGCGCATCGCCGCCGGCAGATGCTTCACGACAGCGCCATCCAGGCGATAGCCCGTGCAGATCTTCAGCTCCGGCAAGCCGTCCAGCACGTCGATCTTGGTCAGCACCAGGCCGTTCACGCCGCCGATCTTCACCGCCTGGCGCACCATCGCCGCATCGAACCAGCCGCAACGGCGGGGGCGGCCCGTGACGGTGCCGAATTCATGCCCTCGCTCGCCCAGGCGGCGGCCGATCTCGTCATGCAGCTCGGAGGGGAAGGGGCCGGAGCCCACGCGCGTCGCATAGGCCTTGGCGATGCCGAGCACGAGGCCGATGGAATCCGGGCCCACGCCAGCGCCGGCCGCAGCATTGCCGGCGACCGTGTTGCTGCTGGTGACGTAAGGATAGGTGCCGTGGTCGACGTCGAGCATCACCGCCTGCGCGCCCTCGAAGAGCACCCGCTTGCCCTCGGCGCGGGCGGCGTCCAGCCGCTCCCAGACCGCTTCGCCATAGGGCAGGAGCTGGGGGGCGAGCGCCAGCAGCGCATCCAGCAGGGGTTGCTTCTCGAAGGGTGTGGCGCCCAGGCCGCGCAGCAGCGAATTGTGGTGCAGCAGCAACTCGTCGAGCTTCTTCGAGAGCGTCTCCGGCTCGGCGAGGTCGCAGAGGCGGATCGAGCGCCGGCCCACCTTGTCCTCGTAGGCCGGGCCGATGCCGCGCCCCGTGGTGCCGATCTTGTCGCCGCCGCGCGCTGCCTCCCGCGCCTTGTCGAGCGCGGGGTGCAGGGGAAGGATCAGCGGCACGTTCTCGGCGATCTTCAGGTTTTCGGGCGAGACCTTGAGGCCCTGCGCCGTGACCTTGGCGATCTCGTCGAGCAGCGCCTGCGGGTCGAGGACCACGCCGTTGCCGATGATGCCGAGCTTGCCGCGCACCACGCCGGAGGGGAGGAGCGAGAGCTTGTAGGTCTGGTCGCCGACGACCAGCGTGTGGCCCGCATTGTGGCCACCCTGGAAGCGCACGACGATCTCGGCGCGGCTGGCGAGCCAGTCCACCACCTTGCCCTTGCCCTCGTCGCCCCACTGGGCGCCGATGACGGCGACATTGGCCATCGTGCTAGTCCTTGTGTTGGGTCAGGGGCACGGGCTTGCCGTCCCGCAGCAGATGGGTGCAGCGCTGCGCCTCCGCCGTATCGGCGGCGGAGAGGGCGGCGACGGTGGCATAGCCCTCCCGCCGCAGCACACGGCCGAAGGCGGGATCGGTACCGAGCGGCAGGAACACCCGCGGCCGGGGCGGCGCCGGCGGGGCGGCGCGCAGCACGGCATCGGGGTAGAGCGTCATGCCGGTCGCGGGCTCGTCGTTCTGCGACACGTAGCGCCCGCCCCGGGCGAGTTCGCCGGTCGCGCCGGGCCCGTAGAGCGTGAAGGCGACGCCGACATGGTAGCGGAAGCCGCGGAACTCGACCGGATCGAGGGTGATCCGCAGCCCCTCCGGCGCGCGGGCGCGGATGGCGGCGATCACGGCGGCGGCGTTGTCGGCAATGGCGCGGGCGGCGGGCGGCAGGTCGGCGGCGGCGAGGGCCGCCAGCGCGCCCTCGGCTGGGCCCGCAGCCTGCAGCAGCGGCGGCAGGACATTCGCCAGGATCGGCCCGGCTTCGCCCGAGAGGGCGGCGACGGCGGCGGCATCCTTGCGATCGAGCGCGCGCGCCAAGCGGCCGGCCAGCGGCCCCGGCACGCCCCCCGCTTCCAGCAGCGCCGGCGCCATCGTGGGCAGGGTAATGTCTAGCACGGGGCCGGTGACGCCCACCCGCGCCAGCGCCTCCACGGCGACCAGCGCGACCTCGGCATCGGCTTCCGGCGCCTCGCCGCCGATCAGCTCGACCCCGGCCTGGGGAAGCTGGCGGCCGGGCGCGAGTTGGCTGCCGCGCACGCGCAGCACCTGGCCGGCATAACAGAGCCGGAGCGGCCGGGCCTGGCGGCCGAGGCGGGTCGCGGCGATGCGCGCCACCTGCGGCGTCGTGTCGGCGCGCAGTCCCATCATGCGCTGGCTGACCGGATCCATCAGGCGGAAGGTCTGCTCCGCGACCGCGGCGCCCGAGCCGGCGAGCAGGCTGTCCTCGAACTCGAGCAGCGGCGGCTTCACCCGCTCGTACCCGTGGCCCGCGAAGACGCCCATCATCGCCTCGACAAGCGCGGCCTCGCGCTCCGCCTCGGGCGGGAGCGTGTCCGAAAGGCCGGCCGGCAGCAGGGCGGGGTTGGGGGCGTCGTCGGCAGTCATGGGTGGGACGCCCGGGCCTGGGTCGGGATCATGCGGCGCGGGGTGTGGCAGGCAGGCGCTCCAGGCGCAAGCTTACGCGGCTTTCCGCTTCACCCGCTTCAGCACCTTCTGGAAGCGCGCATGCCCGGCAAGCCGCCGGTCGAGGAAGGCCAGCGCCTCCGTGAGGTCGGGGTCGTCGTCCCGTAGCCACCAGGCCAGCGTCGCGGCATAGATCGCCCCCACCGTGGCCCGGCGCGTGTACCAGGAGAAGTCGGCCGAGGTGTCGCCCGCCGTGTACCAGATGGCGCTGGCCGTCGCGGCGGAGGAGCGCAGCGCCTGCGGCGCGTTCCAGGGCAGGGACAGGGTGGCGACGGCGCGGCGCAGCGCCGGCTTGTGGCCCGCGACGGCGCCGAGGCGAAGCTCGATCAGGCGGCGGATCCGCGCCGGCACGCGCAGCAGCAGCAACGCCTCCCGCCCCGCGGCCTCCTCCATCTGCCGGTTCGCCAGGTCGATCCAGGTCAGGATCGCGTCGACCGGCCCGCCCGGGAAATGGCTTTCGGCCAGGGCCGGGTCCTCGCCCGCCGCCTCCAGCCCGGCGCGGATGGTGGACCAGGTCCAGCCCTGCTCCGCGGCGACGGGCAGCATCGCCGTCACGGCGGCGTCGCGCAGCGGGCTGCGTTCGGCGAGCGATGTCACGACTGCGTTTCCTTCTGGGCGGCGGCCGCGGCGGCGGCGCGCGAGAGTTCCTCGGTGAACCCGAAGCGCGACAGGTCCTCCATCCGCATCGGATAGAGGATACCATCGAGATGGTCGGTCTCGTGCTGCATGACGCGCGCCATCAGCCCCTCGGTCTCCCCGGCCACGGGGTCGCCGTTGATGTCGAGGCCCTCGAAGCGAAGGCGCTTCCAGCGGGTGACCTGGCCGCGGAGGCCTGGGATGGACAGGCACCCCTCCCAGCCCGGCTCTGTTTCCTCCCCCATCGGGGTCAGCACCGGGTTGACCAGCGCGGCAGGCTCGCCCCCCGGCCCGCGCCAGACGAACAGGCGGAGCGGCACATGCACCTGCGGCGCGGCCAGGCCGATGCCGCTGGCGTCGTCCATGGTCTCTAGCATGTCGACGATCAGGCGGCGGATCTCGGGCGCGGTCGCGTCCGCGACCAGGTCGGCCTCCCGCAGGAGGACGGGGTGGCCCATGCGGGCGATCTTCAGGATGGCCATGGTGGCGGGTCTTCCCGGGGGCGTCGCCCTCAAAGCTAGGGCCGGTGGGCCGGTTTCGGGAGAGGGCGCCGGCACCCTTCCCCTTCCGAGCGAATCCGTGCTACGCAGGCGGCGATCCGCGCTCCGAGGGGATGGCGCGCAGGGTGTCCGGCGGGTCCGGCGCCCTGTTGCGGCGTGTCCCGGCGCGGCGTTTCCGTTTCGCAGAACCCGCGTTCCGAACGCTTTGGAGGTTGCACCGCGTGCAGGTCGTCGTCCGTGACAACAATATCGACCAGGCGCTGAAGGCGCTCAAGAAGAAGCTGCAGCGCGAAGGCGTCTTCCGCGAGATGAAGCTGCGCCGGCACTACGAGAAGCCGTCCGAGCGCCGCGCTCGCGAGGCTGCCGAGGCCGTCCGCCGCGCCCGCAAGGTCGAGCGCAAGCGCCTGGAGCGCGAGGGCTTCTGAGGCCCTGGGCGCGCAGCAAGCGGCCTTCGGGCCCGTTGCGCGCCGGCCCGGCGCCTGGCCCTGCGCAGAAGGGCCTCCGGTCTTCCAAGCGGATTTCCTGGCGGCTTGCCTGGATCGGCGCCGTCGCCATGGTCGTGCCCGGCGCGACAGCGCTGCACGCGCAGCCTGATCTGGCGCCCTATCTCGTCCAGGCTGCCTGCGTTGATCCCTCGGGCCGGGTCATCGCCGGACGCGCGCCGACCGATCAGGACTGCGGTCGCCGCCGCCCTCTCGCCGCTGGCGAGCCCCTGCCCTACCGCAAGCATGACTGGCCGTCCGTCCAGGCCGCCGCGCGCCAGCCGCGCGGGTGGCAGGCGAGCGATTCCCTGCGCGGCGCGCTGCTCGGCCGCCCCGCCGTGCTGCAGGTCTTCGACTTCGGCGACGATCCGACCCGCGCCTTTGGCCGCTTCGACGAAGGCAAGGGCGATGGCGGCCAGGCCATCCTCACGGCGCCCGACGGCACCATCGCCGCAGCGATGACGGAGGATGGCGCGGGCGGCGTGCAGTGGTTCGCCTCCCCCGCCTGCGCCACAAGCCGCGGCACGCCGACCGCGGGCTGGCTCTTCGCCGCGCCGCCGGTGGGACCGGAGTGGCAGTCCCGCATCGCCGAGTTGCTCATCGTCCCGCGGCCCGATGCCTGCCCGCCGCGCTTCGTCCCAAGCCTGACGCGCTGGCGCCTCGTCCGCCTCGAGCTGCCGCTGCGGGAAGCGGCGACGGGCACGACCACCGCCGTGCCCGTCGATGCCCTGGTCTCCGAGCATTACGGGCGGGCGACCATCCCGACGGCGGAGCATCTGGAGCGCTTCCTGTTCGTCCGCGACCTCGGCCTCACGCGCTGGGAGCGCTGGGAGGATCGGGCCACCTCCCGCCTGCCCGGGCTGGACGACCGCGCAACCCAGCTTACGGCGCAGCGGCGATGCCCACCGCTCGCTGTGTCGACCCCGCCGGCGGACAGCTGGGCGATGGTCGATTGCCGGACCTGGACGAACCTGGTGCGCGCGACGGGACCGGGGTCGATGCTGACGGCGCCGGCCTGGCCCGCCGCGGCGCGCTGACTGGTCACCCCGCCGGGGCCGTCCTAGGCTTCGCCCTGGAATACGGGGGAAACGCCATGCAGCAGATCACCATCGGCGACGTCACCATCACCAGCATCGTCGAGCGCGACGGTCCCTGGCGAAAGCCGGAGGACATGTTCCCGGCCTATGACAAGGAGCGCGGCAGCCGCTTCCTCGCGGAGCTCGACCCCGTGGTCTTCGACCCGGCCACCGGCAAGATGGTGATCACCTACCAGACCTTCGTCGTGCGCACGCCGAAGCACGTCATCCTGGTCGATACCTGCACCGGCGAGGACAAGGGCTTCCCGCCGCCGATGGACTTCCCAAAGCAGCCCTGGCTCGATGGCTTCAAGGCCGCGGGCCTCCGCTTCGAGGATGTCGACTACGTCTTCTGCACCCACCTGCACATCGACCATTGCGGCTGGAACACGCGGCTGGTCGACGGCCGCTGGGTGCCGACCTTCCCCAAGGCCAAGTACGTCTTCCACAAGGGCGAGTACGCCGCCTGGGAGCAGGCGACGAAGGAGGGCAAGAACCCGCCCGGCAATGTCTGGCGCATGAACTGCGAGCCCGTCGTCGCCGCCGGCCAGGCGCTGCTGGTCGATGACGGCTACACGCTGGACGACACGGTCAGCCTGATCCCGACGCCGGGGCATTCGCCCTGCCATTGCTGCGTGGCGATCAAATCCAAGGGCCAGCGCGCCATCGTCACCGGCGACCTGATGCACCACGCCATGCAGGTGATGGCCCCCGAATGGGCGACGATCTTCGACTGGGACGCGGCGCAGGGCATCGAGAGCCGCAAGCGCTTCCTGGAGAGCGTGGTCGACACCGGCGACCTGATCCTGCCGATCCACTTCCCGTCGCCCACCGCCGGAACCGTGAACAGCGGCGGCCCACCCGGCGGATTCCGCTGGAAGTTCCATAAGTGATGGATGTGCATGAGTGCAGAAGCACTCATGCCCTCAGACGCCGGCGCGGCGCCTTCGCGCCGCTTGGCTTCGGCGCACTTGCGCCGGCGCGCAGAAGCGCGCTCGGCCAGCCTGGCTGGCCGCAACGTTCATGATGAGGGAGAGAACGCCATGGCCCGCCTGCCCTACCTGACCGCCGACGACCTGAAGCCCGAGGACAAGGGCCTGCTGTCGCGCGACATCAACCTCTACCGCATCCTGGTCCACAACCCGGATGCGATGCGCGCCTTCTCCGGCCTCGGCCAGTATCTCCGCCACCGCACCACGCTGGATGCGCGGCTGCGCGAGCTGGCGATCCTGCAGGTCGGCTGGCTGGCCAAGGCGCCCTACGAGTGGTCGCACCACGTGAAGATCGGCTACGACTTCGGCGTCACCGACGCCGACATCGAAGGGCTGATCGCCGATACGGAGGGCAAGGCCAACGGGCTCGATCCGAAGGCGAAGCTGGTCGTGAAAGCAGCCCGCGAAATCCATGCCGGCGGCGCGACGGAGGCGACCTTCAAGGAACTGCAGGGCGCCTTCTCGGAGGCCGAGATCCTGGACATCGTCGTCACCGCCAGCTTCTACTGCGCCGTGGTGCGGCTGCTGACCAGCTTCTCGATCGACGTCGAGGACAGCTACATGCCCTACCTCAAGAAGTATCCCCTGCCGGCCTGATGACCCGCCGCCTCATCGACCTCTCCGTCCCGCTCGAGAACGGCGTCGCGGCCGACCCGCCAGGCTATGGCCCGGCCATCGCGTACCAGGCGCACCGCGAGACCGCCAAGGACGTGGTGCGCTTCTTCCCCGGCATCGGCGAAGAGCAGTTGCCCGATGCCGAGGGCTGGGCGATCGAATGGGTGAAACTGTCCACGCATAACGGCACCCATGTCGACGCGCCTTGGCACTACGCCAGCACGATGGATCGCGGCCAGCGCGCCATCACGATCGACGAAGTGCCGCTGGAGTGGTGCTTCGGTCCTGGCGTGAAGCTCGACTTCCGCCACCTGCCGGATGGCCACCTGGTCAGCGCCGCGGAGGTCGAGGCGGAGCTTGCGCGGATCGGGCATGTGCTGCGCCCGCTGGACATCGTGCTCTGCAACACCCGCGCCGCCGAGCGCTACGGGCAGGACGACTACGTGCCCAGCGGCT
>JAIYAI010000205.1 GCA_027489135.1 Acetobacteraceae bacterium | reverse complement strand
GCGTCGCGCAGCGCCCGGGTCAGATGGCGCGGTGCCCCGGCCATGGCTGGCGTGCCTGGCTCCACGAGGTGCAGCCAGGCCAGGCCGAAGGAGGAGAGGCGCTGCGCGACCGTCGTGAAGGTCGCCATGGGATTGCTGTCATGCATGTCGTTGCTGGTGCAGAGCGGCGACAGTCGCACCCCGACTCGGGCCGGCCCGATCCGCGCTGCCACGCCGTCCACGATCTCGAGCAGCAGGCGGATCCGGTTCTCCAGGCTGCCGCCATAGGCACCGGCGCGGCGATTCGTCGCGTCCCGCAGGAACTGGTCGAGCAGGCAGCCCTCGGCGGCGTGGATCTCCACCGCGTCGAAGCCCGCGGTGCGGGCGCGCAGGGCCGCTCCGACATAGGCCTGCACGAGGCGGGGGATCTCCTCCTCCACCAGGACGCGCGGCATCGGGAATGGCCGGATTCCGTCCGGCGTCTCCAGCAACCCGCGGGCGCCGACCGCGGAGGGCGCGACGGGATGCGACCCGTGGGCTGTCAGCCGCGGGTGAGAAAGGCGCCCAGCGTGCCAGAGTTGCAGTGCGACACGGCCGCCCGCCCGATGGACCGACGTGGCGACGGGTCGCCATGCCGCGCATTGCGCATCGGTGTAGATCCCAGGGGTATGCGGCGGGCCGGCACCCTCGGGCTGCACCCAGGTCGCCTCCGTGATGATCAACCCCGCGCCGGCCCGCTGAGCATAGTGTTCGGCCATCAGCGCCGTCGGCATGCCCGTCCGGGAGGCACGGCGGCGCGTCATCGGCGCCATGACGATACGGTTCGGCAGGCTGAGCGAACCGAGCCGCAGCGGCTCGAAGAGCCCGCTTGCGGAGGACAGGGGCGTTACCGTGTCGGGCATGGCGATCTCCATCGCGGGTGCAGGACGGAATCAGCGCCTGCCGGGCGTGGCAGGCGGTGCAGCGGCTTCTCAGGCGAGCGTGAACAACACCACGGGCGCCGCATCCTCCGCGTTCGGGAAGCGGGCACCGTGCAGGTCGCGGAGGCACGGATCGAGCGCGCGCCAATGCCAGTCCGCGGCGGACTCCAGGATCCCGGCCGGGCTCCTCCCGGCGATGTCGGGGGTGGGGGAGGAGAGCATGCCGTGCGGCTCAGCTGCCACGTGCCGGGATACTGGCGGCAAAGGCCCGTCGTTCGGCCAGGTCCCGTGCGAAGCGGGCCCGTGCCTCGTCTCCGGCCTGGAAGATCGCCCGGTTGCCATTCCTGTCGGTGACGGCGCGCACGGCCTCGGTCGCGGCCGCTGTCTGCAGGTCGGCCCGAAGCCGGGCGACCACGGCGGCGGGCACGCCCACCGGCGCTATCATCGCGTTCCATATCGTGAAATCGGGCTCGGTGATGCCGAACTCGGCCGTCGTCGGAACCTCCGGCAACTCGGCCATGCGCTGGCGTCCGATCACCACCAGAGGCTTCAGCCGGCCATCCCGGTAATGCGGCAGCGCCGTTCCGAGATCGGCGCTGCCGATCTGCACATGTCCCGCTACCAGGTCCGTGACCTGCGGCGCGGTGCCGCGGTAGGGGACGTTGATCATCTCCAGCCGGAAGTGGCGCGCGATCTGCTCGACCGCCTGCTCCGAAACTGAGCCGCTGCCCGTGGTGCCGAAGGCGATGCGCGGCAAGCGCGTGTCGCGGGCCCGGGCCAGCAGCCCGTCGAAATCGCGCACGGGAAGCGAGGCCGTCGCCCAGAGCACGGTCGAGGACTCGGTGAATATCCCGATCGGCACGAAATCGGCAAGCGGATCGAAGCCTGCCGTCTCCGGCAGCGCGACGACGCTGCCGATGAAGGCGGTCGTGTTGGCGACAAGCAGCGTGTAGCCGTCCGCCGCACCGCGGGCGACGTGCTGGATGCCGACCGTGCCGGTAGCGCCGGTCCGGTTCTCCACCACCACCGGCTGTCCAAGGAGTGGCACGAGTTCGCGCGCCACGGCCCGGGCATAGGTGTCAGTCGGCCCGCCGGCCGGCCAGGGCACCACGATGCGGACCGGGCGCGCGGGCCAGGCGGCTTCCGCCCTGACGGGGCCAGCCAGCGCCAGCGTCGCGGCGGTGAGGAGGGTACGGCGACGGATGGTCATGCCGCGAGCCTCTGGCCCTTGATGGTGACCCGCGCGCCGCTGCGCACATGCGGGTAGTAGTCCCACACCGCGAGGTGCTGGACGGCGCGGTTGTCCCAGAAAGCGACCGAGTTCGGCTGCCACTGGAAGCGCACCTGGAAATCCGGCTTCTCGCCGTGGCGGAACAGGTAGTCGAGGATGGTGTCGCTCTCCTCCTCCGGCACCTCGTTGATCCGCACGGTGAAGCCGCGGTTCACATAGAGGCCGCGGCGCCCGCTGATCGGGTGGCGAATCACCACCGGGTGCACCGCGCTGGGATAAACCCGCGCGCTGTCGTCGATGCCGAGCAGGCGGTTGGTGCGGCGGTAGGAGCGCTCCCCCGAATGCGTCGCCGTCAACCCCTCGAGATAGGCCTTGAGCTGCGGCGACAGCGCCTCGTAGGCTGCGGCGAGACTGGCGAAGAGCGTGTCCCCACCGAAGGGAGGCACCGTCGTCAGATGCAGGATGCTGCCCAGTGGCGGCTCCTGGAAGCAGGAGACGTCGGAATGCCAGCGTTCGCCGGCGATGCGCTTGCTATTGGCGTCGGCGTGGATCGGCAGGATCTCCGGATGCCCCGCCGGGCCCGGCGTGTTCGGGTGGATGTCGAGCTCCCCGAAGTAGCGGCCGAAGCGCTTCTGGCTCTCATGGTCGAAGAGCTGATCGCGGAAGAACAGCACGCCGAACTCGCCAAGGGCGCGATGCAGTTCCTCGACCTGGGCGTTCGAGAGCGGTCGCGTGATGTCGATCTCCGTCACCTCGGCGCCGACATGCGGGTTCACCGGGCGGAGGCGGATGGCGTCGTAGTCCGTGGCGGGCATGGTCTCTCTCCTTGAGGCGTGGGACGCGTCAGGCCGCGGCCTGGCGCCAGGGGACAAGCCGCGCGCCGACCAGCAGCGCGGCGCGGTTGAGCAGGAAGCCGATGCTGCCGAGCAGGATCACGCCCACCATCACCAGCGGCATGTCGAAGTGGTCGCGCCCCTCGATGAGCAGGCTGCCGAGGCCGCTGCCCTTGGCGAGGAAGTATTCGGCGCCGACCGTCGCCAGCCAGGCATGAATCAGCCCGAGCTGAACGCCCGTAAGAATCGAGGGCAGCGCCGCCGGCAGCACGATGCGGCGCAGTCGCTGCCAGGGACCGAAGCGAAGCGCCGCGCCCACCTCCAGCAACCGGTGCGGCGCGGCCTGCACGCCTTCCCAGGTGTTCAGCACGACGACGGGGAACACCGCGAGCGCCACGAAGACGACGGGAGCGACCTCGCCGAAGCCGAACCAGAGGGCGATCAGGGGTATCCAGGCGAAGACCGCGATGCTCTTCAGCGCCTGAAAGCTCGGCCGCAGCAGCAGGTCCGCGGTGCGCGACATACCGCACAGGAAGCCGAGGAGAAGGCCAAGGGCGGCGCCAAGCGCGAAGCCCGCGAGCGCCCGCAGCAGGCTCGCACCGAGCTTGAGCGCGATCGCGTCGCCGGTGACCAGCGCCCAGGCCTTGGCGGCCACGGCCTGCAGCGGCGGCAGCAGGCGTGGGTCCACCAGCCCGGCGCTGCTCGCCGCCTGCCAGGCGAGGAGGATGGCCAGGGGAAGCACGATGCCGCGCGGGATGCTCATGCGCCGCGCTCCCGCCAGCGCTGCAGCCGCTGCTCGACCAGCGCCAGCGCGCCGTCGAAGAGCAGGCCGACGGCGGCGATCACCACCATCCCGGCGATGACGAGGTCCATCTGGAACATCTGCCGGCCCCAGACGAGCAGGTACCCGATGCCCTCTGCCGAGGCGAGTAGCTCCACCGCCACCAGCGCTTTCCAGGAATTGGTCAGGCCGTAGCGCACGCCGGTGAAGATCGGCGGCACCGCGGCGGGCAGGATAACGTGGCGAAGAAGCTGGAATCGGTCGTAGCGGAACACTGCGCCGACTTCCCGCCAAGCTGGCGGCACGCCGCGGATCCCATCGAGCGTGTTCAGCGTGACCGGCACCAGCGCGGCCTTGGCGATGATGACGACCTTCAGCGCCTCCCCGATCCCAAGCGGCAGCATTAGGAGCGGCAGCCAGCCGATGGTCGGCACCTGGGCGACAGCGACGAAGAGCGGGCGGACATACGCCTCGATGGTGCGGGAGAGCCCCATCGCCGTGCCGAGCGCGAGGCCGATCGCGGCCCCTACGCCGAAGCCCTGCGCCACGCGCAACAGGCTGATGCCGAGATGCGAGACGAGATCGCCGGACCGCCAGAGATCTTCGAGCGTCAGCCAGACCTCGGCCGGCGCTGGCAGCACCTGCGGTGGCAACCATCCCCGTTGCGCGGAGAGCGACCAGAGCGCCAGCGCGAGCAGCGGCACGATCAGCCCGATCGGCCAGGTCGGCAGCCGCAGCGGCCGTCGCGCCTGCGCGTCGAGGACGGTATCGGCGGCGAGCGCTGCGTCGCTCATCCGACCCGGGCCCGATGCCTGGCGGGCGTCACGCCGCGATCTCCCGTCCCTCGGCGTCGCGGCGAATCCAGCGCTTCTCGAGGTTCAGCTCCACCAACGCCGCGTCGACAAAGCGCGTGTCCCACCAGGTGGCGGTGT
>JAIYAI010000380.1 GCA_027489135.1 Acetobacteraceae bacterium | reverse complement strand
GGCCCGGTCGATGAAGTCGAAATGGTAGAAGGAGTCCTCCGCATAGGGCAGCAGCATGCGCGGCGGGGCGGCGCGGCCGGGCTGCGTGGCGGGATCTTCCTCGGCATGGAGCACGCTCGCCCAGTCGCCGTTCAGCGCGGCTTCCGAATCCACGCCATGGTGGAAGAAGAACAGCGCGCCGCGCGGCGGCAGCAGGTGGCGCAGCGCGAAGTCCGGCAGCCGGCCGAGATCGATCTGCGCGACGAAGCCGAGTTCCCGGCGCCGGTGACCGGTCGGCCAGGCCAGGTGCTGCGGCAGGGTCGGCAGGCCGCCGAAATAGGACGTCGCATCGGGCGCGCCGCGCGGCGGCCAGGCGCGCGTCAGCAGAAGGTCCGCCGTGGCGGATGCATGGAGCAGGTCGCGGAGCGCCGCGTCGTCCAGTGCGGGTTGCGCGTCGGCACGGATCGGGAAACGCGAGATGATCCGCGGCTCCTCGCCCGTGGGCGCGGGCACGGGGCCGCGGGTGACGATGGGCTCGTCGGGATCGGCGCCGCCGAGCATGCGCTTCAACCACCGGCCGATGCCGCCTGCCATCCTTGCACCCCCGCGACGGTTCCACCGATGTCATGCGGTGCCGCGCTGCGGCAAGCCCGCCCTTGGCCGCGGCGCGCATCCGGGCTTGATTGGCGCCGCACGGCAAGGAACCGCCCCGCGCCAGCGCGGGCCCCGATCCTGCCTGTCATCGTCTTGCGCGGCGCGGGCCCTGACCGCGCTGCCGTCCGGAGGAAACATCATGACCGCCGCCGTCCCCATCCAGGGCAACCGCTTCGTCATCATCGGCGGCGCCAGCCTCGTCGGCTCCGCCACCGCCGCCGAACTGCTGGATGCCGGCGCCGGCGAGGTCGTGCTCTTCGACAATTTCGCCTTCGGGTCCGAGGAGGCGATCGCGCATCTGCGCGACAACCCGCGCCTGCGCCTCGTCCGCGGCGACGTGATGCGCCTGCCCGACCTGCTGCAGGCCCTCGAAGGCGCGCAGGGTGCGCTGCTGCTGGCCGCGCACATGACGCTGTCGATGGACCGCGACCCCTGGGGCGGGCTCGATGTCAACGTGCGCGGCGTGCAGAACGCGCTGGAGGCCTGCCGCGTGAACAAGGTGCGCAAGGCGGTCTTCGCCTCCTCGAACGCAGTCTATGGCTATGGGCCCGGTGTGAAGGGCGACCTGGTGGAGGGCATGCCCTTCCACAGCGCCGGGTCGCCCCCCGCCGCCGTGATCTACGGCGCGACCAAGATCATCGGGGAGGCGCTCTGCGCCGACTACCGGAAGAAGCACGGGCTCGACTACGTCGTGCTGCGCTACTGCACCGTGTATGGCGAACGGCAGCACTACCGCGCCACCAACGCGCTCTACATCATCGAGACGCTGGACAAGGTGCGCCGCGGCGAGCGGCCGCAGGTGCTGGGCGACGGGTCGGAGACCAAGCACTTCGTCTATGTCGGCGACCTCGCCCGCGCGAACCGCATGGCCTTCGAGGCCGCGGCGACGGGCGTTGCGGTCAATGCCTCCGGCCCTGCGCCGGTCACGACCCTTGAGCTGGTGAGGCTGGTCACGAAGATGGCGGGCGGCGGCCCCGAGCCCGAGTTCATCCCGGAGGACCCCGGCCGCGTGCGGCTGACCACCGGCGGTGCCTTCGACATCCGCCACGACGCGGCGGAGCGCCTGATCGGCTGGACCCCGCGGGTGGGGATGGAGGAGGGGATCCGCAGGCTCATCGCCTGGCGCGACGGGAACGAGCCGAAGCCGGCACGATAGGCGCCGTCGGGGGAATTGCTTCGGCAGCAACACAACCTATGATTGACGAAATCGGATCGGAATGGCATTCGGGTAGCGTGAGCCCGCTCGACCTCGACATCGCTGGTTCCTTGGCCCGGGAGCTTGCTCCCCGGGATTTCGGCATGATCGTCGAGAGCTTTGCCCAGGATATCCAGCGTCTGACCGATGAGATGGCCGCTGGCCTCGCCACCGGCGACCGCTTCGCCGTGCATGGCGCGGCGCACGGTCTGGCGGGTGCTGCCGCCTCGGTCGGCGCCGTCATGCTGGAGAAGGCCGCCCGCCGCGGCCTCGGCAAGGAGGCCTGCCCCGCGGACCTGATCCCCGTGGTCCGCGGCGCGGGTGTCGAGGCGATCCGCGCACTGCGGCTTCTGGTCCGAAGCTCAGACGCGGCCTGACGGCCGCGCCGCTGTGTCGGGCGTCGTCTTGCGTCCGTCGCCTGCGGCGTCAGACGGCGTATCGGATCAGTCGTCGTATTGCAGCAGCGCCTCGAAGGGCAGGTCGAGACGTTCCCGGCCCTTCAGGAAGGTCAGTTCGATCAGCGCCGCCGCCGCCGGAACCACTGCGCCGGCCTGGCGCAGCAGCCCGATCCCCGCCGCCATCGTGCCGCCGGTCGCCAGCAGGTCGTCGAGCAAGACCACCCGCTGGCCCTTTTCCACGCCATCGGCCTGCATCTCGATCCGGTCCGTGCCGTATTCCAGCGCGTAGTCGAGCCCGATCGTCGCCCCCGGCAGCTTGCGCGGCTTGCGCAGCATGACGAAGCCAAGGCCGAGTTCCAGCGCCAGCGGCGCCGCGACCAGGAAGCCCCGGCTCTCGATCCCCGCCAGCAGATCCGGCTTGTGCGGGCGGATGATGGCGGCGAGGCGCCGCATGGCGGCCTGCCAGGCAGGGCCATGCCGCAGCAGGGTGGAGATGTCGTAGAATAGGATCCCGGGCTTCGGGAAATCCGGGATGCCCCGGATGTGCGGCTTCAGGTCGATGCTGTCGATGGGGTCGGCCACGGCGGCTCCGGCGGGTCGGGAGGGGAGGGCGCGGCGGGTGTAGGGCAGATCGCGCCCGGGCGGAATCGGGAAGCGACGCGCGCGGACCCTTGGCGGCGGCGCCGTGCGGCCGCATCTGCAGGGGCATGCGCTCCCGCTCCCTGCTGGCCACGCTGATCGGCGTCGGCGGTTTCCTGCTCTATGTCGGCGTCATCGTCGCGCTGGCGGACCATGTCCTGCCGCTACACTGGACCGTGCAGGTGCTCTACTTCCTGGTCGCCGGCATCGCCTGGACCTGGCCGGCGCGCTGGCTGATGGTCTGGGCCGTGCGGCCGGGCTGAGCGCCCGCCCGCCCGCCGCGCCTATGAAAAAACCCCGCAGCCCAGGGGGCGGCGGGGTTTCCATGCGGACCCGAATGGTCGGAGCGAGAGGATTCGAACCTCCGGCCCCTGCGTCCCGAACACAGTGCTCTACCAGGCTGAGCTACGCTCCGTCGTCGGGGACCGCGGCGGGCCCGCGCTATAGCCCGTGCCCCGCGGGGGGGCAAGCGGGCCCGGCCAGCATCAGGGACGGTTGCCGGGCTGGTTCACCGGTGCGTTCGGCGGGACGGCATTCACCGGCGGTTCGCCCACGCGCAGCCCCTGGGCCGGCGTGCCGCCGGGCGGAAAAGTCTGCTGGTAGACTTGCTGGCGCATCGGGCGGACGGTGCCGGGGTCATCCGGGTTCATCGGGGGCTGTTCGTAGGCGCAGGCGCCGGCGAGGAGCGCGCAGCCGGCAGCGGCCAGGGCGGGGATGCGGATCATCGGTGTTCGGGTCCCTCTCGACGCGGTGAGGCACGACTATGCGCCGGGCGTGCTGGCGTGGCGATGATGTGCCGCAACCCGATCGCGCCGCCTGGTGCGGGCAGACCTTGCCGCGATCCGCGGGCCGTCGCCCTGTCGGGTGCCCGGTCCGGGGCCGGCCACGGCATACCCACGGGGGGCGCTTTGCCGTAACCTCGGCGCATGACATCGTCACCGGCGGGCACCGCGCAGCCGCAACCCGCCCCGTCCCGTCGCACCGATCCCCGCATCACGGCGGCCATCGTCGCCAGCGCGCTCTTCATGCAGAACCTGGACAGCACGGCGGTGATCACCGCCCTGCCGGCCATGGCGCGCGACCTCGGCGAGGACCCCGCGCGCCTCGGCGCCGCCATCACCGCCTATCTCGTCTCGCTGACCGTCTTCATCCCGCTCTCCGCCTGGGTCGCCGACCGGTTCGGCGCCAAGCGCGTCTTCATGGCGGCGATCGTACTCTTCACCCTCTCCTCCGTGCTCTGTGGCCGCGCGACGGGGCTCGGGGAGCTGATCGCGGCGCGGCTGCTGCAGGGCGTGGGCGGGGCGGCGATGCTGCCCGTCGCGCGCCTGCTGCTGCTGCGCCAGGTCCGCAAGGACGAGATCCTCTCCGCCATGACCTGGCTGACCATGCCGGCGCTGATCGGCCCGATCATGGGACCGCCGCTGGGTGGCTTCCTGACCGACGCCTTCGGCTGGCGCAGCGTCTTCCTGATCAATGTCCCGATCGGTGTGCTTGGGCTGGTCATGGTGGCCTGGAAGATCGACCCCGCCCCCGTTGCGCCGCCGGGGCCGCCCGACGTGCCCGGCCTCGCGCTGACCGGCGGGGCGCTGATGCTGGTGATGTTCGGGCTCGAGACGGTCGGCCGCGGCGTGGTGCCGGTGGGCCTGCCCGAGGCAGCATTGCTGGCCGGCGTCGTGCTGGGCTGGTGGGCGGTGCGGCATTGCCGGCGCGCGGCGCGGCCGGCGGTGGATTTCTCGCTGCTGCGGATCCCCACCTTCTTCCATGCCGCGGCGACAGGCACGCTGTTCCGTGTCGGCGCCGGGGCGACGCCCTTCCTGATCCCGACCCTGCTGCAGATCGGCTTCGGACACACCGCGGCGCAGGCAGGGATGGTCAGCTTCGCCACCGCCCTCGGCGCGCTGACCATGAAGCCGCTGGCGCGGCCGCTGCTGAAGCGCTTCGGCTTCCGCTGGACGCTGACGGTCTGCTGCCTGGCGACGGCGGCGGGCATCGCGGTCTGCGCCGCCTTCACCGCCGCCTGGCCGCTGCCGCTGGTCTTCCTGGTGCTGGCCCTGTCGGGGCTGCTGCGCAGCCTGCAATTCACCGCGCTCTCGGCGCTCGCCTTCTCGGACGTGCCGGCGGAGCGCTTCTCCGCCGCGACCAGTTTCTTCGCGACCCTGCAGCAACTGGCGCCGGCGCTCGGCGTGGTGCTGGCGACGGCAACCCTCGAAGTAAGCGCGGCGTTGGCCGGGCGGGACCACGGGCACCTCGCGGTGCACGACTTTGCGGTGGCCTTCCTGGTGGCCGGCGCGCTCTCGGCGCTGGCCGCGCCCTTCTTCGCCCGCCTTGCCCCGGATGCGGGGGCGGGGGTGAGCGGGCATGACGCGGGCGAGCGGTCCGCTACCCGGGGGTGAGGAGGCGCTCCGGGGGCAGGGCGCCAGAGCGGGCGATGGCGGCGGCAAAGCGCAGGTCGGCGGTGGCCAGGGCGGTGTCGCGATCGAGGGCGAGAGCCAGGTACAGGCAGTCGTAGACGGGGTGGTCGAGGCGGACGGCAAGCGCCAGCGCAACCGCGGAGACATCAGGATCGAAGCGCTGCGTATCGAAGCCGAAGGCTCGCAATGCCGCGAAGGCCGCGTCGGCATCGATCCGCGGCTGGCCCTGCCGCGGCGCCCGCTGCATGCGCCACAGGGCATTCGCGCATTCCGTCCAGAACAGGGCAGGGACGAGCGCGCCGCCGTCCCGCGTCAGTAGGTTCCGGGCCCAGGCGCTGTGGCGCTCCTCGATGACCAGCGGCACGGCGAAGGAGGCGTCGATCACAAGGCCGCCTCGCGTGGGGGCCATGCCTCAGCGCTCGTCGCGCATCCGCCGGATGACGTCGGTCGAGCAGGGCGTGCCGGGGGGGGGCTTGATCGACCGGGCGAACAGCGCCTCCAGCCGGGCCTTCCGCTCGGCCTGTGCGTCCGCTTCCGCCGCCTCCCGCGCCGCACGGAGGACGCGGCGGACCTCCTCCTCCATGCTCACGCCATGGGCGGAGGCCTGCTCCCGTAGCCAGGCGTGCAGATCGGGGTCGAGACGGCGGACGCTGATCGCGTTCATGCCAGCATGATAGCACTCTGCCAGCACGCTGGCACAATCAATCCACGATGAACAGCTTCGCCCCGGTCCGGGTGGCGGAACGATGCGCCGCGTCCCCGAAGTCGGAGACCTGGTAGCTCATCCCCGGCGTCAGCGTGAACCGCCGCCCGTCCTGCAGCTCCGTCTCCAGCTCGCCCTCCAGCACGTAGAGGACGTGGCCGCGGTCGCACCAGTGGTCGGCGAGGTAGCCAGGGGAATACTCGACCTGCCGGACGCGCAGGTCGCCGATGTTCAGCGTGCGCCAGATGGCGTGGCCGGTCTCGCCCGGGTGCCGCGTCTCCGGCACGCCGGACCATTCGGTGACGGTGAAGGGCAGGGTCGGGATCTTCATCGCGCGCTCCGGGCTTGGAACCCGGAGCTTTGCGCCGTCTCACGCGCCCGGCAAGCTACTCCGCCGGCGCGGTCGCCGTCGCCTCGGGCACCCGGCCACGGCCGAAGCTCAGCTTCCGCGCGAGGCCATCGAAGCCGAGATAGAGCACCGGCGTCACGAAGAGCGTCAGCACCTGGCTGACCGCGAGCCCGCCCACGACGGCGAGGCCGAGCGGCTGGCGCAGCTCCGCCGCCGCGCCCCAGCCGGCGGCGATCGGGATGGCGCCCGCCCCGGCCGCGAAGGTGGTCATCATGATCGGGCGGAAACGCAGGATGCAGGCGTCGCGCACCGCGGTGAAGGCGGGCACGCCGGCCCGCTGCCGCTGCAGCGCCACGTCCACGATCATGATCGCGTTCTTCTTCACGAGGCCGATCAGCAGCAGCACGCCGATCACCGCGATCACCGACAGGTCGAGGTTGAACCACTGCAGCGTGAGGAAGGCGCCGAGCGCCGCCGCCGGCAGGCCCGAGGGGATGGTCAGCGGGTGGATCAGGCTCTCGCAGAGGACGCCGAGCACGGCATACATGGTCAGGGTGGCGGCCAGCACCGGCATGCCCTGGCCGGCCAGCGCCTGCTGGAAGACCTGCGCCGCGCCGGAGAAGCCGGTGACGACCGTGGGCGGCAGGCCCATGTCGCGCTCCACCGCGCGGACGGCGTTCACCGCGTCGCCCAGCGCCACGCCGGGCGGCGTATTGAAGCCGATCACCACTGCCGGAAGCTGGCCCTGGTGGGAGACGTTGAGCGGGCCGATCTTGCGCTCGATCGACGCGACCGCCGAGAGCGGCACGAGCCGCCCCGTGTTCGACCGGATGTAGATCTTGGCCAGCCCGGTCTCGTCCCGCTGGTCCTCGGGCAGGGCTTCGAGGATCACGGGATAGGCATTGGCCTGGCCGTAGATCGTGCTGATCTGGCGCGAGCCGAAGGCGGAGAACATCGCCTGGCGCACCTGGTCGACGGTGACGCCGAGCGCGGTCGCGCGGTCGCGGTCGACCTGCACCTGCACCACCGGCGCGTCGAGCTGCAGGTCGGTGTTGACGTCCTGCAGCTGCGGCAGGCGGAGGAGGCGCTGCTCCATCCGCTGTGCCCATTCGTAGAGTTCCTCGAGCTTCAGCCCCTGCAGCGTGTAGAGGTACTGGGTGCGGGTCTGCCGCGCGCCGAAGTTGATGTTCTGGGTCGGCGTGATGAACACGCGCATGCCGGGGAACTGCGCGGCGGTGCGGCGAAGCTGCTGGATCACCGTCTGGATCTCGGGGCGTTCGCTCTGCGGCTTGAGGCCGATGAACATGCGGCCCTGGTTGATCGAGATCGACCCGCCGACGGTGCCGAGGCTCGACATCACGCTGACCACGTGCGGGGACTTCAGGATCGCCTCGGCGAGCCGGCCCTGCATGTCGGCCATCGCCTCCATCGACGCGCCGCGCGGGCCTTCCGTGTTGATCTGGAGCTGCCCGGTATCCTCGATCGGGAAGAAGCCCTTCGGGATGTTGATGGCGGTCCAGGCCGCGGCGCCGACGGAGGCGAAGAAGGCGAGGTAGACGACGAAGCGGAAGCGCAGCGCCTTGTCGAGCAGCCAGCCGTAGCCGCGCTCGAACCCGACGAAGCCCGCTTCCAGCCAGCGGTCCCAGAAGGGCGCGCGGTGACCGTGCGCCGGCGGCTTCAGCCGGCTGCTCATCAGCGGCGTCACGGTCAGCGACACCAGGCAGGAGGCGAGCACGGCCAGCGACACGGTCGCCGCGAAGGCGTTGAAGACGCGGCCGACCACGCCGCCCATCATCAGGATCGGCAGGAACACGGCGATCAGCGAGAGGGTGATCGCCATGACGGTGAAGCTGATCTCGCGCGACCCCGCGATGGCGGCCTGCACCGGGTGCTCGCCCTCCTCGATGCGGCGGACGATGACCTCCATCACCACGATGGCGTCGTCCACGACGAGGCCCACCGCGATGGTCAGGCCGAGCAAAGTTACGTTGTCGATGCCGTAGCCCATCGCGTACATCAGGCCGAAGGCGATGCAGAGGCTGATCGGCACCGCGAGCGTCGGCACGAGGGTGGTCGTCAGGCGGCGGAGGAAGAGGAAGCAGACCAGCGCGACGAGGCCGATGGCGATCATCAGGTGGTGCTGTACGTCATGCACCGCGGCGCGGATCGACTGCGACCGGTCGAGCAGCACGTCGAGCTTTGCGCCCGGCGGCAGCGCCGCCTCCAGCGCCGGGATGGAGGCACGGACGCCGTCCACCACCTCCACCGTGTTGGCGTCCGGCTGGCGCAGCACGGCCAGCACCAGGGCGCGTTCCCCGTTGCGCCAGGCGGCGATACGGGTGTTGGCGACGCTGTCCACCACCTCCGCGATGTCGTTCAGCCGCACCGGCGCCTGCGGCCGGCCGGCGACGACCAGCTTGCCGAAGGCCTCCGCATCCTGGGGCTGTTCGTTGGCGCGCAGCGTGAACTGCTGCCGCTCGCCCTGCAGCAGGCCGACCGGGGTGGCGGAGTTGGCCTGGGCGATCGCCTGCTGGACGCTGTCGAAGGCGAGGCCGCGGGCGGCGATGCGGTCGGGGTCGAGCCGGACCCGCACGGAGTAGAGCTGTTCGCCGAATGTCTGAACCTGGGCCACGCCCTGCACGCGCGACAGCGCGGGCGCGATGATGGTGCTGGCGATGTCGTTCAGCCGGTAGAGCGGGATGTCCTTGCCCGAGAGCGCCAACAGGATGACCGGCGCGTCGGCCGGGTTCACCTTACGGTAGCTGGGCGGGATGGTCATGTCGATCGGCAGGCGCCGCTGCGCGCGGGTGAGCGCGGCCTGCACGTCCTGCGCCGCGGCATCGATGTTGCGGCCGAGCACGAATTGCAGCGTGACCTGCGTGGTGTCCTGGCCGTTGATCGAGGACATCGATTCCAGGCCGGCGATGGTGGAGAACTCGCGCTCCAGCGGCAGGGCTACCGATGTCGCCATGGTCTCCGGCGAGGCGCCGGGGAAATTCGCGAAGACCGTGATGACGGGGAAGTCGACGCGCGGCACGGCTGCGACCGGCATGCGGGTATAGGCGATCGCGCCCGCCACCACCGCCGCGATGGTCAGCAGCAGCGTCATAACGGGGCGGCGGATGCAGAGCTCCGAAAGACCCATGTGCTGTTCCCCGCGTCCTGCCGTCGTCGCTTCAGTTCGTGGCGCTGGAGACGCGCTGCGGCGCCGGCTGGCCGCCGCTGCGGTCCTGGATCCGGCTGCCCTCCTGCACGCGCTGCGCGCCGTCGACGATCACCCGCTCCCCGGCCCGGAGCTCGCCGGTGACCACCACCCGGTCGCGCAGGGTGCGCACCAGGGTGACCCCGCGGCGCCGGGCCTGGCCCTCCTGCGCGACATAGACGTAGCGCCCCTGCTG
>JAIYAI010000503.1 GCA_027489135.1 Acetobacteraceae bacterium | reverse complement strand
AGCTGCGCCTCGACGATGCCCCGCATGCGCTCGCGGAAGAGCGGCTCGGAGAAGCGCTCGGCGTTGTGCCGGCAGGCCTCGGGGGTGAAGGCGCCGGGCATCGCCTCGAAGCGTTCGACGGCGTCGATGACGGCGTCCTCGTCCTGGGTGGCGAAGAAGAGACCTGTCGGGGCCGGGCCAGGGGGCTCGATGACAATGTCGCGCGCGCCGCCCTTGCCAAAGGCGATCACCGGCGTGCCGCAGGCCTGGGCCTCCACCGTGGCGATGCCGAAATCCTCCTCCGCCGCGAACAGGGCCGCGCGGGCGGACTGCATCAGGTCCACGAGGTCCGCCGTGCCGACGCGGCCACGCAGCTCGATGTTCGGCGCGCCGGCGGCGGCGTCGCGCACGGCGTCCGCGTTCGGGCCGTCGCCCACCACGATGAGCTTGCGGTCCGGCATGCGGCGGAAGGCAGCGGCCACCAGCTCGATCCGCTTGTAGGGCACCATGCGGGAGGCGATGAGGTAGTGGTCCCCCTTCTCGCGGCGCAGGGCGAAGCGCTCGATGTCGACGGGCGGGTGCACCACGGTACTTTCCCGCCGCCAGACCTTCATGATCCGCTCCGCGATGTAGCCGCTGTTGGCGACCAGCACGTCGACGCCTGCGGCCGCGCTGCGGTTCCAGTGGCGCAGCCTGTGCAGCTGCCAGCGGGCGAAGGCGCCCTTCAGCCCCCTCTCCATGCCGGACTCGCGGAGATACTGGTGCTGCAGGTCCCAGGCATACCGCATGGGCGAATGGATGTAGCTGACATGCGGCTGGCCCGGCGCGGTCAGCACGCCATGCGCCACCGCGTGGCTCGAGGAGACCACGACGTCGTAGCCCGAGAGGTCGTGCTGCTCGACGGCCAGCGGCATCAGGCCGAGATACGTGCGGAAATGCCGCCGCGCGCGGGGCAGGCGCTGGATGAAGCTGGTGCGCGGGACCTTGCCCTGCAGGAAGCCGCGCGCCTCCTCCGCCATGAAGTCGCAGGTGACGAAGAGGTCCGCATCCGGCCAGGTCTTCAGCAGTTGCTCGACGACCTTCTCCGACCCCGCATAGGTGTCGAGCCATTCGTGGACGATCGCGATCTTCATCGGGGAAGCAGGTCCAGCAGGCGCAGCGCGGCGGCGCGCCAGGTGAAGCGGGCGGCGCGGGCGAGGCCGGCTTCGCGCAGCGTCTCGCGCAGCCCGGGCTCGTCCAGCAGCCGGGCCAGGGCCGCGGCGGGGGTGTTCGGGCCCGTGGCGTCGAACCACAGCGCGGCGTCACCACACACCTCCGGCACGGCGCCGGAGCGCGCGGCGACCACGGGGCAACCCGTTGCCATCGCTTCGACGGGCGGCAGGCCGAAGCCTTCGTAGCGGGATGGGAAGACGAGGCAGAGCGCCGCCTCGTAGAGCGCCCGCAGTTCCGCGTCGGAGACACGGCCCAGCATGCGCACGCCGGGCCCCTCCGTGCCATCGGCCTGCCGGAACAGCCCGCCGGCGCCGCCGCCCGCGATGGCCAGCACCATGCCGCGCACGGCCAGCAGCGCCGCGGCCTCCTGCAGCGCCGAGAGGTTCTTGTGCGCGGCGGCGGTGCCGACGACCAGGGCGAAGCGCCCCGCCTCGAGCCCGTGCCGCGCCAGCAGCCCTGGATCGGCCGGGTCACGCAGGATGTGCTCGGCGCCCTCCGGCACCACGCCGATGCGCGCGGGATCGCAGCGGAGGTGATGCGCGATCCGCCCGCGCGAGAATTCCGAAACGGTCAGCAGCCGCACCCCGCGCCAGGCGAGGATCCGGTGCAGCGTGCGGTACCAGGTGCGGAAGGCGACGGAGTAGCTCTCCGGCGTGTCGAAGGCGCCGGCATCGTGGATCACCACGGCCTGGCGCGCGCCCGGCACCAGCACCGGCGCGGTGTTGCCGAGGTTGACCAGCACGTCCCCGGCGCCGACCGCGCCCGGCAGGTCCCGCTGCTCCCAGCCCTGGCCCTGACGCGTGCCGATGGAGGCGACGGACAGCGCGGCATAGCCCGGCGCCGTGGTGCCGGGCGGCACCAGGATGCGCGTCGCCGGCCAGGCGTTCTCGGCTGCCAGGGTATCGGCGGCGCGCGCGATCTCCGTGGCGAAGCGCTGCACCCCGGTCATGCCCTGGGTGAGAAAACGGCCGTTCAGCAGCAGCATCAGGCCGCCCCCGGCCGCAGCGCCGCGCGCGGATGGCGCAGCAGGTGCAGAAGCCGGCGCCGCTCCTCGGCCGAGAGCGAGCGCAGCGCGAACGCCGCGAAGCCGGCCAACGCCAGCGCGCCGCGCGCCGCCGTCGGCCAGGCCGCGCCCATGTGTCCGGCCAGCGCCACCGCCGCCGTGCCGATGCCCCCCGCCGCCAGGGGCAGGGCCAGTACGCGCCCCGCATCGCCCGCCGCCGGGAAGAGGCGCCCCGCGATCACCAGCTTGCCCGCACAATCCACCGCGCAGCGCAGCGCCCAGATCCCCGCGGCCAGAGCGATGCCGCCGCCGAGCCAGAGCGCCAGCGCCGTCAGCGGCAGGAAGACCACGGCCTGGGCCAGCGCGAAGCGCGCCGTCGCGTCGGGACGACCAATGGCATCCAGCAGCGCCGCGGGGGCGAAGGCGACGCAGGAGAAGAAGACGCCGACCGCCAGTACCCGCAGCACCAGGGCGCCGCCATCGGCGAATTCCACGCCGAGCCAGAGCTTCAGCAGCAGCCAGGCGGCGCCCGCCAGCACCAGGCAGGCCGGCAGCACCAGCGCCGCGATCGCCAGTGCGCCGCGCCGCAGCAGGTCCGCGGTCTCCCCGGGTTGCGACAGGTAGGCCCGCGCCATCGCCGGCAGCAGCGCCTGCGCCACCGCCACGGGCAGGATCCAGGCCCGCATCACGAGGTCGAGCGGCGTCGCGTAGAAGGCGACGGCGGTCAGCGAGACCAGCGCCCCGATCAGGAAGCGGTCGGCATAGGTCAGCGCCTGGGTCAGCAGCCCCGCGAAGGTCATCCAGCCGCCCAGCTTCAGCAGCGGCACCACGCGCCGCAGGCGGAGATCGGCGAAGACCGGCCCCGGCAGCGCGCGGACCATCATGATCCAATACGCGATGGTCATGGCGAGGCGGCAGGCGACGAGGGCCAGCATCACGCCGACCAGGCTGTCCCAGACCAGCAGGGTCAGCACCGGGCCGATGTAGTAGAAGGCGCTGACCGGCATGTTCACGAGGTTCATCGCTCGGAAGCGCTGGTAGGCCGCCAGCACCCCCCAGAGGGCAGCATTCACCACCACCAGCGGCGCAGCGACCACCAGGATACGCATCGCCGCCACGGCTTCCGTGTGCAGGGCGGGCGGCACGCGCAGCCCGCGCTCCACCAGCAGCGGGATGCCGGCCCAGGCAAGGGCGGCGGCGAGGGCGCTGATGCCGACGAGGCAGGCGAGGGCGGCACCGACCAGGCCCGGCGCTTCCTCTCCCCGGCCGGCGCCGATGCGCTCCGCGATGGTGCGGGTCAGCGCCTGCCCCACGCCAAGATCGAAAACCCCGAAGACACCGACCATCGCCAAGGCCAGGGTGAAGAGGCCCCAGCGCTCAATCCCCATCAGCGCGACCAGCGCCGGGGTCAGCGCGAGCGCCAGCAGCAGCGGCAGCCCGCGCCCCGCGGCATTCCAGGCCACATGGGAGGCCAGCCTGCCTCGCCCTTCGGCTTGCTCGGTGCTCATCGGGATGGGGTGTCGGCCTGCCGGGCCCGCGGGGCGCGGCGCTGGAGAGGGAACCCGCGGGCGCTGCGCGCCAGGGGGCGCCCGGGGGAGCCGGGCGCGGGGCGGGTCATAGCATGCGACTGGGGGATGCGACGCCGCCCGGATGCAGGGGCGGCGCCGGCAGGATCAGTAGGCGCCGCGCCGGGCGATGACGGCGACTGGGGTGCGCAGCAGGATGCCGAGGTCGGTCCAGTTCGACGGCGTGGTCGCATAGGCCACATCCATTGCCACGCGGCTGGCATAGGAGACGTCGTTGCGGCCGCTGATCTGCCAGGGGCCGGTGATGCCCGGGCGGACCGAGGCGTAGTGCGCCGCCGCCGCGCCGTAGTGCTGCTCGAGCTCGGCCTGGGTGACGGGTCGGGGACCGACCAGGCTCATCTCGCCGCGGATCACGTTGATCAACTGCGGCAGTTCGTCGAGGCTGGTGGCGCGCAGGAAGCGGCCGATCGCGGTCACGCGCGGGTCGCGCTTCAGCTTGCGGGTCGCCTCCCACTCGGCGCGGGCCTCGGGGTCGCTCTCCAGCAGCGCGGCGAGGCGCTTGTCGGAGTCGATGACCATGGAGCGGAACTTCAGGCAGCCGAAGACCTTGCCGCCGCGGCCGATGCGCGGATGCGCGTAGAAGGCCGGGCCCCCATCGCGGCGGACCATCAGAGCAATCGCCAGGAAGGCCGGCGCCGCGGCCAGCAGCAGCGCTCCGGCGCCGAGGATGTCCATGGCCCGCTTCAGCGCCGGGCGAATCGCCGTGCGCACTGCGGTGGTGGCGGTGGCGATGCCGGCCGGGGGGGCCAGGCTGGTGGAGCGAGGCTCCGCGCGGAGGGCGGGAACGCCCCCCATGCCGGCCCCGGCGGTGGCAACCCCGGGCTGCAGGCCCTCGCAGGATTCGCCGCTGAACATCGTGGTCCCGATCCTTGGGCGAAGCGGCCGGGGGGCCGCCTCACACGCCTTGCTGGGTCCGGTGGCTGCCCGCGACGCGCGGATCGTCCCCCGGTTCATGAGCGTTATGCCATCTGCTCGGCGCGGGAATGCGACGCGGTTGGGGCGCAATTGTGGCGATCGGATCGGTCCGGGAGGGGGCGCTGACGGAAGCGATGCCGATGCGGGCAGCGGAACGGTGTCGACGCCCGGAAGACGGGCAGATTCACCCCAGATTGGTGATGCGAAACGGGGTCCGGCCATGCCAAGCTCTCGGCAACGGCAATGCGACGGGGTGGCGGGGCACGGATGCGCGGGCAGGAGGAGGAGGGAGAAGATCCAGGCCGCGGTAGCGCCGCCCGCGGCATTGTGTTCGCCCTGTTGCTCTCGGCGCCCTTCTGGCTGGGACTAGGCGCCTGGATCTGGCGGCTGACCCTGGCCCGCTGAGAGGCGGCCGGGCGCCTACCAGGCCATGGTCCCGGGCCCGCCCTTGAAGGGTCCGATCAGCTCCGACGTGATCCAGCCGCCGTAGAAGCCGCCGGGCTGCGGGGTCACCTTCTCCTCGTCCAGGAAGCAGGCGTCCATCCGCCCTGCATAGACGGCGATGTGGTCGCGGATCGGCCGGAAGGCGGGCGTCGGGTCCGGGTAGGACCAGCCGGCCGACTCGGCGAGGCGCCCGCCGGCGCCCAGCGTCCAGTACCGCGCCGCGCCCTTCCACTCGCAGTGCGAGCCGCCCGGCGCGGGCCGTAGCACGCCGGGCACGAAGGCCGCCGGCGGCAGGTAGATGGTGGGCGGGTGGTAGGTTTCCTCGACCCGCCAGGCCGCGGTGGTCTCGGCGATGGTCTCGCCGCCGAGGACGATGCGCACGCGCCGGGTCTCGGGCACGAGGCGCGGCGGGCGGGGGTAGTCGGCGACGCGTTCGGGGGCGCGGGTCATGCCGCTCAGATGAGGGCGCAGCCCGGTCCGGCAACCCGTGCCCCTTCCCCCAGGGGCCGCGCCGCCCGATCTAGGCGGCAGAGAGGGAGACCCGCCATGGCCGAGACCAACCTGCAGGTGCTGCTGCGCCGCCGCCCCAACGGCATGCCCGTGCCCGAGGATTTCGAGGTGGTGGAGACTCCCATCCCAACCCCCGGCCCGGGCCAGGTGCTGGTGCGCGCGCGTTACCTTTCCCTCGACCCCTACATGCGGGGGCGCATGTCCGACGCGAAGAGCTATGCCGCGCCGGTGCCGCTCGGCGGCGTGATGGAGGGCGCGACGGCGGGCGAGGTCGTCGCCTCGAATCTCGAGGGCTTCGCGCCGGGCGACACGGTGATGGGCGGCGCGGGCTGGCAGCGTTTCTCCTGCGTCGGCAAGGGGCGGCTGTTCAAGATCGATCCCACGGAGGCGCCGCTCTCGACCTCGCTCGGCGTGCTCGGCATGCCCGGCCTGACCGCCTGGGTCGGGCTCGAGGATATCGGCCAGCCCAAGGCCGGCGAGACGGTGGT
>JAIYAI010000147.1 GCA_027489135.1 Acetobacteraceae bacterium | reverse complement strand
GGTCGGCGACTTGCCGCGGATCATGCGGTCGCGGGTTTCCTTCGGCAGTTCGCGGTTGATGAATTCGCGCACCTCCTGGCGGAAGGCGCGCTCCTCGTCGGTCCAGCGGAGTTCCATGGTCAGGCTCCTGTGTTGAAGCGGGTCAGGCGGAGGCGGCGCGGGCCGCCTCCTCCTCGATCAGGGGAAGCTTGGTCAGCTTGCCGACAGGCGTCTTCGGCAACTCGTCACGGATCTCGAGCGCGACGGGCATCTCGTGCCGGCCGAGGCGATCCGCCAGGAAGGCCGTCAGCGCCTCCAGGGTCAGCGGCGCGGCGCCGGCCTTGAGGGTGACGAAGGCCTTGGCGGACTGGCCACGATAGGCGTCCGCGATGCCGATGACGGCGCATTCCAGCACGGCGGGGTGCTCGTGGATCGCGGCCTCGATGACGGAGGGATAGACGTTGAAGCCGCTGGTCAGGATCATGTCCTTCTTCCGCTCCGTCAGGAAGAAGTAGCCATCGGCCTCCATCCGGCCAATGTCGCCGGTGAGGAACCAGCCATCAACGAAGGCGCGGGCGCTCTCCGCGGGCCGGTTCCAGTAGCCCTTGAAGACATTGGGGCCGCGCACGGCGATCTCCCCCGTCTCGCCCGGCGGCAGCGCCCGGGTCGGGTCGTCCATGGCAACGATGCGCATCTCGACATTCGGCACCGGCACGCCGACCGATCCCGGGCGGCGCGGCAATTCGGGCCGTCCCGGCGTGCCCGTCCCGGCCGGCGCGGTCTCCGTCATGCCCCAGCCGGCGCCGAGCCGCGTGCCGGTCAGCCGCTCGAACCGCGCCGCCACCTCGGGCGGCAGCGGCGCGCCGCCGGAGGCCGCGCCGCGCAGCGAGGAGAGGTCGCGCTTGTCGATCTCGGGGTGGTTGGCGAGCGCGATCCACATGGTCGGCACGCCGCACATGTCGGTGGCCTTGCGGATGGAGATGTCGTCCAGCACCGCCGTCGGGTCGAAGCGGGCATGGATGATCAGTTCGTGCCCGCCCTGCAGGGTCAGCACCAGGTCGCAGGTGAAAGCGAAGATGTGGAACAGCGGCAGCACGCCGATCATGCGGCGGATCGGCGCGTCCGGGTTCGCCCCCTTGCCCGAGTTCCAGGCCGCATAGGCGGCGGCCGCGGCCGTCAGGTTCGCATGCGTCAGCATCGCGCCCTTGGGCAGGCCGGTGGTGCCGCCGGTGTATTGCAGCAGCGCGATATCGTCGGGCGTGACGGCTGGCAGCGATGCGGGCTCCGGCGCCGCCAGCCAGTCCTCGATCCGCGCCGCACCGTTCGGCACCGGCGGCGCGGCCGGGCCGGCGCCCCAATGCGCGTCGTCGCCGACGACCAGGCGATCGACCAGCCCCATCTGCACGAAGGCGCCGGCCAGCTTCAGCAGCCCCTCATGCGCGATGGTCACCAGCACCCGCGCGCCGCTGTCCTGCAGCTTGTGCGCGATGGTGCGCGGCGCATCGATCGGCGAGAGCATCACCACGCGCAGCCCCGCCATCATCGCGCCGAAGACGACGATGGGATGGAAGGCGGTGTTGCCGGTCAGCAGGGCAATCCCACCCCGCGCCTCCGGCATCGCCGCCAGCACGCCGGCAACGCGGCGGACCTGCCGCAGCAAGTCGGGATAGGCGATGACGGTGTCGCGGTAGCGCAGCGCTGTCCGGTCGGCGTAGCGGGCCGCGCTGCCTTCCAGCAGCGCGCCCAAGGTCGTCGTCGGCACCGGCGCACCCCAGTCGAGGCCGGGGGGATAGACCGACTCCCAGGGGTGCGGACGCGCCGCCACGGCCTAGACCTTGCTGCCCTTCATGGCGGCGAAGCTGCCGCCCTTGGCCGCGAGGTCCTCGATCAGCGCCGCGGGCTTCAGGTTCGGGTCGTTCGTCGCCTCGGCGTAGTGGGCCAGCTTGTCGCGGATCGCCTTCATGCCCTGGGTATCGGCCCAGAACATCGGCCCGCCGCGCCAGGCCGGCCAGCCGGCGCCGCTGATGAAGATCACGTCGATGTCGACGGGGCGGTAGGAGATCCCCTCCTCCAGGCAGCGCGCGCCCTCGTTGACGATGGGCAGCAGCAGGCGCTCCAGGATCTCCTGGTCGTCAATCTTGCGGCGGCGGACCTGCATCTTCTCCGAGGTGTCGAGGATGATCGCCTCGACCTCCTTCGACAGCATGCGCTTGCGGTTCTCGTCGTAGTCATAATAGCCCTTGCCGACCTTCTGGCCGATGCGCCCGGCGGCGACCACGGCATCCGCGATCGGTGCCACCGTGCCGCGCGCCTTGCGGACGGCGGCGCCGATGTCGAGGCCGGCGAGGTCACCGATGGCCAGCGGCCCCATGGCGAGCCCGAAGGTCTCCATCACCCGGTCGATATCCTGCGGCAGGCAGCCTTCCTGCAGCAGCTTCTCGATCTGCAGGCCGCGCTTGCCGTTCATGCGGTTGGCGACGAAGCCGTCGCAGTTCCCGACCACGACGTTCAGCTTGCCGATGCGCTTGCCGACATCCAGCGCCGTCGCCAGCGTCGCCGCGCTGGTCTTCGATCCCTTCACGATCTCCAGCAGCCGCATGACGTTGGCCGGGCTGAAGAAGTGCATGCCGCAGACCAGTTCGGGCCGCGAGGTCGCGGACGCGATCTGGTCGATGTCGAGGGTCGAGGTGTTGGACGCCAGCACGATCCCCGGCCGCGCCGCCTTGTCGAGCCGCGCGAAGACCTCCTTCTTGACGCCCATCTCCTCGAAGACCGCCTCGATGACGAGGTCGGCCTCGCCCACCGCCTTCTCGAAGTCGACGCTGCCGGTGAGGTTGGCGCGGCGCTTCTCGTACTCGGCCTGAGTCATGCGGCCGGAGGATAGGGTGCGCTTCCAGTTGTCCTCGCAGCGCTTGATGCCGCGGTCCAGCGCGTCCTGGCTCGTCTCCACGATGGTGACGGGCAGGCCGAAATTCGCCGCCGACATCGCGATGCCGCCACCCATGGTGCCGCCGCCGATGACGACCAGCTTCTTCACCGGAAGCGGCGCGGTGCCTTCCGGCACGTCGGGGATGCGGGCGACCTCGCGCTCGCCGAACAAGATGTGTCGCAGCGCCTTCGACTGCTCCCCGGCGACGAGGCGGGCCAAGGTGTCGCGCTCGACCTGCAGCCCCTCCTCGAAGGGCAGGGTGAAGGCGGCGCGGACGCAGTCGGCGCAGCCCTTCGGGCTTTCCTGGCCGCGGCTGCGGGCGAGCAGCTTCTTCGCCGCCTCGTCGAAGGCGGCCATGTCCTGGCCCTGGGTCTTGTCGGTGCGGTTGCGCGCCAGGGTGAAGGACTTGCCGGCATTGGCCCGGGCCCAGGCGATGGCCGCCTTCTCCAGGTCACCCTCCAGCACGGCGTCCACGATCCCGAGCGCGCCGGCCCTGGTGCCGCTGACCGGATCGCCGGAGACGATCATGGTGAGCGCCTCCATCCCGATCAGCCGCGGCAGGCGCTGCGTGCCGCCGGCGCCGGGGACGAAGCCGCGCTTCACCTCGGGCAGGCCGATCTGCGCGTTGGGCGCGGCGACGCGCGCCTGACAGGCGAGCGCGAGTTCGAGGCCACCGCCCAGCGCATGGCCATGGATGGCGGCGACCACCGGGGCCTTGGACTGCTCGATCGCGTCGAAGACTTCATTCAGGCCCGGCGCCTGGCGCGGCTTGCCGAACTCCGTCATCTCGGCGCCGGCGGAGAAGCCGCGGCCCGCGCCCATCAGCACGACCGCCTTGGCGCCCGCCTTCTGCGCCGCCTGCAGCCCGGCCAGCAGGCCGGCGCGCACTTCCGTGCGCAGCGTGTTGACCGGCGCATTGGCGATGCGGAGGATATGGATGTCCCCGTCGGTGGCGTGCTCGACGAAATCGGCCATGACGGCGATCCTCCCAAAAACGTTGCTTCTGTGACTGGCCACCGGCGCTGGGCCGGCGTGGTACCTGCAAGGGCGCGCATCCTCGGGCGGCGGCAGAGCGGCTGTCAACGCTCGCGGCCCTCGGTGCGCTACACGGCGCCCAGTCCGAAGAGCCCCGCATAGAACAGCGCGACGACGCCCATGACGAGGTATGGGCTCGCCCCATGCATCAGCCAGGCCGCGCAGCCGAGCAGCGTCGCCCAATGGATCCAGCCGACCCCATCGGCCTGCATCAGCGTATAGACCCCGGCGAAGATCAGCCCGACCGCGACGGGTGCGAGACCGCGCTCGATCACACGCCGCACCGGGCTGTCGCCGCGCCGCCGCCACCAGTGCCCGACGCCGAGCAGCAGGATGGAGGAGGGCACGTAGAGGCTGAGCGCCGCGACCAGCGCGCCGACGAACCCCGCCGCCTCCCATCCGATCAGCCCGCTGATCAGGGAGCCCGGCCCCGGCGCGGCGCGGGAGATGGCAAAGAGCGCGACGAACTGCTCGTCCGTCATCCAGCCATGCACGGTCACGGCCTGGCGCTGCATCTCCGCGAAGATCGAGGTGCCGCCGCCGATCGAGACCAGCGACATGGGCGCGAAGACGAGGAAAAGCGCGAGCAGGCGGTCAAGCGGCATGCCGGTTTCGCCATGCGAGGGCCACCGACACCGGGATCATCACCGCCACCACGGGGATCATCGGCCACCGCAGCACGCCGACCGCGACGAAGGTCGCCGCCACCACCGCCCAGGGCCCGATCCCGCGCAGCCGCCGCGCCGCGCGCAACCCCGTGGTGAGCGAGTTCGCGAGGCCCGAGGCCGCGACGCCGCCCAGCACCGCGGCCAGCCCCGCCACCTCCCCGAAGCGCGCATAGAGCAGCGCCAGGACGATGATGAAGAGGAAGGGCGGCCCCAGGATTCCCGTCGCCGCCAGCACCGCCCCCGGGACGCCGCGCAACTGCTGCCCGATATAGAGCGCGAGATTGACGCTGTTCGCCCCCGGCAGGACCTGGCCGAGGGCAACGCCGGCGAGGAAGCCTTCGTCCGTCATCCAGCCGCGCTTGACCACGACCTCCCGGTGCATCCAGCCGGGCAGGCCGCCGCCGAAGCTCGCCATGCCGAGAGCGGTGAAGACGCCGAGGATGGACAGCAGCGGCGCGCGCACCATCCCCGCCTGCGTCATGCCGGAAGCTCCCCTCGGTCCCCGGCCCGTCATCACGCGCGGCCGCCGCGCTGTCGAGGCCGGGTGCCGTCCGCGATGCCCCCACCATATGTCCGGGTGCGGTCCGCGATGCCCCCGCCATGTGTCCGGGTGCACCCCGCCACGCCGCCGCCGCGCTTCCGCCGGGTGCGCGCCTTGCCGCCATGCCTAGAATGCGACGCCCGGAATCCGACCAGGAGGCCAAAATGACCCGACCGCTGCGGCCATTCGTGCTGCCGATCCTCGCCGCGCTATCGCTCCAGGCCTGCATCGTCGCGCCGCAGCCCGTGGCGGTGTACGGCTACGGCTACCCCGCGCCCGTCGCGGTCGGTTCGAACGCGGCCACCGGGGCGGCGGTGGGCGCCGCGGCAGGCGGGCTGCTCGGCGCGGCGGCGGCCAACCCCTGGAACCGCGGCAGCGCGGCGCTCGGCGGCGCGGCGGCCGGCGCGCTGGTCGGTGGCCTCGTCGGCGCCGCGGCGGATGCGCAGAACGCCCAGGCCGCGCAGGCTGGCGCCTATGGCTACGTCCCGCCGCCCGACCCTGCCTATGCCGCCCCCGCCGCGCCCTACGGCTACGCGCCGGCGCCCGACCCTGCCTATTCCGCCCCCGTCACGCCCTACGGCTACGCGCCCGCACCCCGCTACTACTGAACGCGCCGCGGCCGGTCCTCCTCCACGCAGGCGACCGCGCCGTCCGGTTCCGCGACGAAGCGCACCCGTCTCGTCGCCTCGAAGCCGCGCCAGCCGGAGGCATCGCGCGGCAGCAGCCGCAGGTCGCCCCCGCGCACGCCGTGGTGCGCGTAGGTCTGGCACACGGCTCGTCCCCCACGCAGCACGTAGACCACGCAGCCCGCGCTGCCGCACCAGCTCTCCAGCCGCGGGCTCAACAGCGTCTCGGGTCGTCCGTCGCCATCGAGATCGGCGCGGATCATGAAGAGCCGACGCCGCGCATCGAAGCGGGCGGCCCGGACATCGGCGGCGAGCTCCCGCTCGGCGCGCAGCAGCGTGTCCCAGGCCCGCAGCGCGGCCGCATCGGCCGGCTGCCAGGCCAGCGCCTGCGCCGCGGCGACGCCCGGCATCATGCAGGCAAGCACCC
>JAIYAI010000583.1 GCA_027489135.1 Acetobacteraceae bacterium | reverse complement strand
GAACCGCTTCACGACATCGGCGACCGGCGTGGACACAACGCGCTTGCCGCCAGCCAGGTACTCCGGTCCCTTGGTGGGGCTGATGAAGCGGGTCGCCTCGTTCATTGCGAAGGGCATGAGCGCCACATCCCAATGCGAGAGATAGGCGGGAAGACAGGCATAGTCCCGGGCGCCGAGCCAGTGGATATTCGCGGCGCTGGGCAGGTCCTCGGGTCTCACCTTGGCCAGCGGACCGATCATGACGACGTGCCAATCCGGCCGCAGCGCGGCAATGCCGGCAAGCAGCTCCAGATCCAGCCTCTCGTCGATCACCCCGAAATAGCCGAGCAGCGGATGCGGAAGCGGCGCCTGATCGGCGGGCTCGGCGAGCGGAGCCCGCGCAGCCATGAAATGCGGCAGATCAACGCCGCTTGGAAAGCAGTGGATGTTGGCGTGCAGGCCCCTCTTCGCCTCGAACAGGCTGGCGCCGCCGGTGAAGACGACATCGGCCCGCTGCATCAACTGGCTCTCCAACCGGGGCAGCTCGGCAGGCGCGAAACGGAAGGCGGAGAGCTCATCCATCACATCGAACACGGTCGCCACCCAGTCGACCTCGCTTGAAAAGCGCAACGCCATGGGCGTGTAGTACCAGCCCACGGAGCGGCCTGATCGGCCGAGCAACTGGCGCAGCAGCCCGGTCATCGCCGCCATGTCGTCGATGTCGGGCAAGAGCGGGGTGGCGACGACCACGCCGCTCCAGGCGCAGGTCTCGAGGCGCAAGGCCACCGTGTCGGACTGCTCCGGCTCCTCGAAGAAATAGACCGGACGGTCCTTCGCAAAGCGGGCCATCAACTGTTGGGGCCGCTGAACGACAGATTTCCATCGCAGATGCGACAAGCATATGATTGGAGCACGCGAGTCGATGCTTCCAGAGAAAGTAATAGTATCCATCGTGATGCATGATCCTCCGCCGATTGCAGCTGAACGCTGCATTCGTCAGCGGGTTGCGCCGTTTCTTAGGCAACTCGAAACTGTGATGCGCCAACGCAGAGCGACGTGCCTGCGTTCTGGGTCATTCCTGCCGCGCGGAAGGTGCTCCCTGGCCCACCGAGAACGTCAGCAGGTCGCGTGACCACGCTCTCCTTGCGGTGAGGGCGATATTCGCTGTCCGTGGCACGCATCGCCTTGAAAGCCGCGCCCGGACGTTAGTCTTGCGTTAGGTGCGGTTGGATCACGGGTTTCTCCCGTTCGGCGCCCGGTGCGAAGCCGGCGGGGGCGAACGGCCTGCGTACCGCGCGGCAGCATTGACCGGGTCGATCTACACCGGCGGCCCTATCGGCTGACCGCTGTCCAATCTCTGTTGCCGAGGAGGACGTCCCCGCCTGCATGCACGTCCCTGCCCCGCACCGGACGAAGCTCCATTCGGCCATCATGCCCCTCCGCAAAGCGACCACGAGGGGTCGGGCTGGACCTGGCGGGGATCTGGTGTCAGGCGCCGGACCGCACACGGGGATGCCGCTGGACGGCGCCGGAGCGCCCCGGGGGAAAAACCACATGCCGTCCCCGGGGCTCGGCGGCGCTGGCGGGCCGTTCCTGCGGACGGGCGGGGCATCCTGGGAGGCGCGGCCCGTACGCGGCACGCAAACACCGCGCCCGGGCACTGACCGCTGGCTGGAACCGCATTGGAGGTGGCCCGGCTAGCGACTGGCCGGACCAGGCCGGGGGGTGGCGCGCGGGAGCAATTTGCCCACGAAGCCGGCGCCCTGGCGCCAGGTCGCCCCAGGACCCTTGAGACTGGTGAGCCGGGTGGGAATCGAACCCACGACCCCAAGATTAAAAGTCTCGTGCTCTACCGACTGAGCTACCGGCTCACGCAGATGGGGGCGGCGCGGCTACCGCCACCCCGCCCCCGATGTCAACCTGTCGGCCCGCTCAGGCCGCCGGCAGATCCGCCGCGACGCGCGCGCTGACCAGCAGGTCGGGCTGCTGGACGATGCCGTTCATGCCGCTGCCGCGCTTGATGCGGTCCACGGCCTCCATGCCCGCGACCACGCGGCCCCAGATGGTGTACTGGCCGTCGAGGCTGCTGGCCGGGGCGAACATGATGAAGAACTGGCTGTTCGCGCTGTTCGGGTTCTGCGTGCGGGCCATGCCGCATGTGCCGCGGACGAACTTGGCCTTGCCGGGCGGCGAGAACTCCGCCGGCAGGTCGGCATAGCCCTTCTCCCGCGCACCGCCCGTGCCGGTGCCGGTGGGGTCGCCGCCCTGGGCCATGAAGCCCTCGATTACCCGGTGGAAGGGCGTGCCATCGTAGAAGCCGGCGCGCGCCAGCTCCTTGATGCGCGCCACGTGCTGCGGCGCGAGGTCGGGCAGCAGCTCGATCGTGACCTTGCCGTCCTTCAGCTCGAGGATCAGCGTGTTCTCGGCCTTGCCGTCGGCGGCGGGCGCGGCCTCGGGGGCCTGCTCCGGCGTGCCGGTCTCGTCGCTCATGCTACGCGTTCCTCAGCTTGCTGCCGGCACGATGCGGGCGCGCAGGATCTTGTCGGGGCCGGTCACCTGACCGTTCGGGCCGGCGCCGCGCTTGATGCCGTCCACCGTGTCCATGCCGGACAGGACGCGCCCCCAGATGGTGTATTGGCCGTCGAGGCTCGGCGCCGGGGCGAACATGATGAAGAACTGGCTGTTCGCGCTGTTCGGGTCGCCGGCGCGGGCCATGCCGACGGTCCCACGGGTGAAGCGGGCGCGCGACGGCGGGGAGAACTCGGCCTGCAGGTTCGGCAGGCCGGTCTGCGCGGCGCCGCCGGTACCGGTGCCGGTCTTGTCGCCGCCCTGGGCCATAAAGCCCTCGATCACGCGGTGGAAGGGCGTGCCGTCATAGAAGCCCTGGGCGGTCAGCGCCTTGATCCGCTCGACATGCTTCGGCGCGAGATCGGGCAGAAGCTGGATCACGATGGGCTGGCCCTTCGGCCGGCCATTGGCATCGGCCACCTCGATGACCAGGCGCTCGCCGCTGTCCGCGGCGGGCGCAGGCGCCGCGGGGGCGGCGGGGCGGGGCGCGGCCTGGTCCTGGGCGCAGCCGATGACCGGGACGGCCAGCAGCCCCGCGGCCACGCCGCTCATGATGTCGCGTCGGCGCATGGGCGCTTCCTTCCTTCCGGTCTATTCGGCCGCGGCGTCGCGCACACGGGCGAGCGTGCGCTCGTGCGTGAGCTTCGGCACGAAGCTGGTGATGTCGCCGCCGAGCCGGGCGATCTCCTTCACGAAGCGCGAGGAGATGAACTGGTTGGTCTCGGAGGCCATGAGGAAGACGGTCTCGACATTCGGGTCGAGGCGCCGGTTCATCCCCGTCATCTGGAACTCGTAGTCGAAGTCGGTCACGGCGCGCAGCCCGCGCAGGATCATCTGCGCGCCGACCTCGTGCGCGAAGCCGATCAGCAGGCCCTGGAAGGGGCGTACCTCGATCACGCAGCCTGTGCGCTTCGCGATCGTGTCGGCCTCGGCCTGCACCAGTTCCACCCGCTCCTCGAGCGGGAAGAGCGGGCCCTTGCCGATGTTGATGGCGACGCCGATGACCAGGCGATCGAGCAGCCGCGCGCCGCGGCTGATGACGTCCAGATGGCCGTTGGTGACCGGGTCGAAGGTGCCCGGATAGAGGCCGACGCGCTCAACCATTGTCGCCGGCTCCGCCGGGGGCATTGTCGCCGGCTCCGCCGGGGGCATGGTCGCCGACTCCGCCATTCTCCGGTGGCTCCGGCGCGGCGGCGGTCTCGCCCCCATTCTGGTCACCCTGGTCGTCAACGACCGGGAAGCAACTGGTCACGCGTTCCCCCTCGTTCGTGCGCAGCAGGATCACGCCCTTCTTGGCGCGATCGGTCTGCCGGATCTGGTCCACCGGCGAGCGGATGAGCTGCCCGCCATCGGTGACAAGCATTACATCATCTCCCGGCGTCACCGGGAAGGTCGCCACCACCTCCTGCGCGCGCTCGCGCCGGGCGCTGGGGCGAAGGTCCATGTTCACCACGCCGAGCCCGCCGCGGCCCTTCGCGGGATAGCAATAGGCGGAGCACTTCTGGGCCAGCCCGCCATCGGTGACGGAGAGCAGGAACTCCTCCTCCGCCTTCATTTCGGCGTGGCGCTCCGGGGTCAGCGTGATCTCCGCCGTGGCCTCCTCGCCCTCCTCGCCGGGTTCGGGCGCCGGCTCCGCCGCGGCAGGCCCCTCCTCCTCCTCGCCGGCAGCGCGGCGCCGCAGCGCCTCCTGCTTGAGGTAGGCCGCCCGCTCCGCCGGCGTCGCGCCGGAATGCCGCAGCACGGCGAGCGAGACGACGGTATCGTCCTTGCCGAGCCTGATCCCGCGGACACCGGAACTGTCGCGGCCAGCGAAGATGCGCAGAGTCTCCTCGCTTATCTGGAAGCGCATCGCCCGGCCCGCGCGCGTCGCCAGCAGCACGTCGTCGCCCTCGCGGCAGGTGGCGACGCCGATCAGGCTGTCCCCCTCGTCGAGCTTCATGGCGATCAGCCCGGCCGCGCGGACGTTGCGGAAATCGGACAGCCGGTTGCGTCGCACGCCGCCCGAGGCCGTGGCGAACACGAGGTGCAGCCCCTCCCACAGGTCCTCGTCCTGCGGCAGCGGCAGCACGGTGGTGACCTGCTCGTTCTCCTGCAGCTGCAGGACCTGGCGGAGGCTGCGGCCGCGGCCGTTGGCGCCGCCCTCGGGCAGCTGCCAGATCTTCTCGCGGAAGGCGATGCCGCGGCTGGTGAAGAACAGCACCCACTGGTGGGTGTGCGCGATGAAGGTGCGCACCACGAGGTCGTCCTGGCGCGTCGTCGCCGCCGAGCGCCCCTTGCCGCCGCGGTTCTGCGCCCGGAAGGTCTCCAGGCTGGTGCGCTTCACGTAGCCGTCCCGCGTCAGCGTGACGACCATCATGCCCGGCTCGATGAGGCTCTCGTCGTCGACGCCGGCGAGGAAATCGGTGATCTCCGTCATCCGCGGCGCCGCGATCTGCGCACGGACGGCGCGCAGTTCCTCGGTCATCACCTCCATGCGGCGGATATGGCTGCCGAGGATGTCGAGCAGGTCGCGGATGCGGGCGCCCACCTCCTCGAGCTCGGACGTGATCTTCTCGCGTTCGAGTCCGGTCAGGCGCTGCAGGGTCAGGGCGAGGATGCCGCGGGCCTGCGCCTCGGTCAGGCGGACCGTGCCCTCGGGCGTCACGACGTTGCCCGCATCCTGCACGAGGTCGAGCAGCACGCCGACATCGCCGGCGGGCCAGTCGCGCCCCATCAGCGCCTCGCGCGCCTCGCCCGGGTCGCGGCTGGCGCGGATGACGCGGATCACCTCGTCGATGTTGGCGACGGCGATGGCAAGGCCGATCAGCAGGTGGCCGCGCTCGCGCGCCTTGTTCAGCCGGAAGCGGGAGCGGCGGTTGATGACCTCCTCGCGGAATGCGATGAAGGCCTTGAGCGCCTCGATCAGCCCCATCTGCTTCGGCGTGCCGTCATGCAGGGCCAGGAAGTTGACGGCGAAGGAGGTCTGCAGCGTGGTCATGCGGTAGAGCTGATTCAGCACCACCTCGGCGGTCGCATCGCGCTTCAGCTCGATGACCACCCGCAGCCCGTCGCGGTCGCTCTCGTCGCGGAGGTCGGAAATCCCCTCGATCGCCTTGGCACGGACCAGTTCGGCGATCTTCTCGATCAGCGTCGCCTTGTTGACCTGGTAGGGGATCTCGGTTGCGACGATGGCCTGGCGACCGCCGCGCATCTCCTCGATCTCGCACTTGGCGCGCAGCGGGATCGAGCCCCTGCCCGTGGCGAAGGCGCTGCGGATGCCGCTGCGGCCCAGGATCAGCCCGCCGGTCGGGAAATCCGGCCCTGGGATGATCTTCATCACCTCGTCGAGCGAGAGCTCCGGATCGGCGATCAGCGCCAGCGTCGCGTCGATCACCTCGGTCGGGTTATGCGTCGGGATGTTCGTCGCCATGCCGACGGCGATGCCCTGGGCGCCGTTGACCAGCAGGTTCGGGAAGGCCGCCGGCAGGACGCGGGGCTCGTGTTCGGACTCGTCGTAGTTGGGCTGGAAGTCGACGGTGTCCTCGTCGATCCCCTCTAGCAGCGCCGTGGCCGCGCGCGCGAGCCGCACCTCGGTATACCGCATCGCCGCCGGCGGATCGCCGTCCATCGAGCCGAAATTGCCCTGTCCGTCGATCAGCGGCACCCGCATGGAGAAGGTCTGCGCCATGCGCACCATGGCGTCGTAGATCGCCGCGTCGCCGTGCGGGTGATACTTGCCCATGACGTCGCCGACGACGCGGGACGACTTCCGGTGCGCCTTGTCGTGGGTGTAGCCGGCCTCGTGCATTGCATAGAGGATGCGCCGGTGCACCGGCTTCAGCCCGTCCCGCACGTCCGGCAGCGCGCGGCTGACGATGACGCTCATCGCATAGTCGAGGTAGGAGCGGCGCATCGCCTCCTCGAGCGCGACGG
>JAIYAI010000374.1 GCA_027489135.1 Acetobacteraceae bacterium | reverse complement strand
TTCTCCGATCCTTCCCTCCCATTTACCCGAAAATGCCATCAGGCTGGTTTTTACCGGCGGGCGTTTTAACCCTCAACTAAGTACCCAGTCTTTCCCGGAAGGTCTAGAAATTACCCAGGGCAATAAAGCACTCGGGATTAAGCCATTTCAGGAAAACATCTTTTCGAAACTCAACGAAGTGACTGCTTCCGGCTTCGGCCTTCACATAAGAGCAGCAAAAAACAAGCTCATTGAGCAGCCAGTTTTACTGATTCATTGCCTTCCCGAATCCGGAACTTCGGAATGGCTTCAGCCTTCCATTTCGCTTGAAGCTGAAACCAACTCATCCCTGATGATTGCTGAAATCCACATCGGAAACAGCAGTTCGGTTGTCAATCTTTCCAATGAAATCCGTGTAGAAAAGGGCGCTAACCTGAACTGGATCAATGTTCAGGATGCCGGCCCCAACACCATTCTGATCAACCAGACCAGAGCCAGCCTTGAAGCAGACTCCCGGATGAAGCACCTGGTATTATCGCAGGGACAAGGCTTTGTACGCAACAATCTGGATATTCACATCCAGGGAAAAGGCGCGCACGCCGACCTTCCAGGTCTCCGACGAGAACCACCGCATCTACGAGGAATCCGGCCACCTGCCGGAGAACGGCTTCTACAAGACGGCGCCGACGCCGGACGACATCCACATCGCCGTCGCCGGCGGCCCAGGCAAGCATTCCGCCTGGGTGCCGAGCTTCGGCGGCACGGCGGCGATCTCGATCCGGGTCAAGGCGCCCGGGTGATCCAGCTCGGGGATCGGGAGGCGCCGGTCTTCGACGCGGGCGCGGACTGGGACGTGGCGCAGGCGGCGCTGCTGGACGCGCAACTGTCGGACGGCCTGCCCATGGTGGTGCCGACCGCGGCGCGCATGGCGGCGATGCTGGGCGGGCGCGACCCCGCGCTCTCCTACGGCATGATGCCGCCGCTCTTCGGGGAGATGACGGCCGAGGCCATCGCCTGGTGCTGCGTCGCCGCCGGCTGCGTCCCGGCCGAGTTTCCCGTCGTGCTGGAAGCCGCCATCGCCGTGCTGGAGCCGGAGTTCAACCTGCTCGGCATCCAGACCACGACGGGCACGCCCACCGCCGCCGCCCTGGTGCATGGGGAGCGGGCGATCGCCGCGCTCGGGATGAACGCCGCCACCAACTGCCTCGGCCCCGGCAACCGCGCCAATGCCTGCATCGGCCGGGCGCTGCGCCTCGTGCTGACCAATGTCGGCGGCGCGCGGCCCGAGATCGGGTCCATGGCGACGATGGGCCAGCCGGCGAAATACGGCATGGCCTTCGCGGAAGGATCGCACCCGCTGGCGCCGCCGCTGCATGCGCGCCGCGGCCTCCCGGCCGCCGAAGGCGCCGTCACCGTCATCGGCCTCTCCGGCACCATCGAGGTGCTGCCGGAATCCGGCGCCGAGACCCCGGAGGCCGTGCTGCGCCCCGCCCTCGCCGCCATGGCCGGGGCGCGGGAGGCATCCTCGGGCGGCCGCCACCGCGACCTCGGCGAGCAATTCCTGCTGCTGCCGCCGGAAATGGCGGACGTCATCCTCAAGGGCGGCTGGGACCTGCGCGCGGCGCAGGAATTCCTGCTGCGGGAGTCGGGCGAGGCATGGCCGATCGCGCGGGCTGCGGAGGACATCCACATCATCATCACCGGCGGCGCCGGAGTGAAGATGACCTGCCTCGTTCCCTGGGGCGGCGGCACCTTCTGCGTCACGCGGCGCTTGCCGGGGCTCTGATCGCCTCGCCTGCGCGGGCCGAAGACGCGCCGGGCTTCATCCGCATCGTCCCGACCGAGGGGCGGGAGGTCTGGCTCTCCCCCGCCCAGGTGGTGCGCGTCGCCCGCGTCGACGGTGTGACGGTGATCGACACTGCCGCCTGGGTGCAGCAGCGCACGATCGAGGCGGTGGAGGCGGTCGCCGCGCGGCTGCAGGCGGCCGGGATGAAGCTGCTGCCGCTGACCGACCTGAACCAGAACCGCATCTGGCTCGCCGCCGACCGCGTGGTGGCGGTGCGCGACTCCAACGCGCGGCACGCACCGGGCGCGCGCGCCGCCATCATCATGGTGGGGCTGCGCTACAACACCGATGTCGCGGTGCGCGAGAGCGTGGAGGAGGTCATGGCGATGCTGCGCGGCGCGCCGCCGAACACGCTCTGACCGCGGCGCATCGCCAGGCCGAGCAGCAGGAGGCCGGCCGCGAGCAGCCCGAGGCTCGCCGGTTCCGGCACCGCGATCTGCTGCGGGCCGCGCACCAGCAGGTCCTGCGCCCCGTCGCGCCGGATCACCCCGAAGGACCCGCCCGGGAGCCACAGCGCGGCGTCGAGATAGGCCCGCGCCTGGGTCGCGACCGTCCCGCCGGTGGTCAGCCGGAAGCGCCCGGTACCGAGGTCGCCGCCCTGGTCGTAGGCGAGTTCCCAGAGCGCGACCTGGAAGGCCGCACCCTTGGTCGCGCTGGTCGCGGCGTCGGTGAACCAGGTCGCGGCGAGGCGCGCGAGGCTGGTCGCGCTGGCGGCGTATTCGGTCGTGCCGGAGAGGCTGCCGATCAGGGTACCGGCGCTCGGGCTGCTGCCGACCGAGAGCCACTCATCCGGCTCGAGGCAGTAGGTGAGCAGGCCGATCCAGCTCGATTCCCCGTTAACGCTGTATTGCAGCGCGAAGGGGCCGGCCTGCACGCTCTTCGCCACCCCATCGACCACAATGCCGAGCCCCGGCGGCGCGCCGAGGCCGTTGCTGCTGAAGACGCTGCCGCCATCGCCGTCGCGCACCAGGACCGGCGCGGCCGCCGCCTGCGCTGCGACGGAGAGGAGAACGAGGGCGGCGGCGGCAAAGCGGAGGATGGCAGGGACCATGGCGGGATGCTCCAGGACGCGATGTGTTGCCCGTCCCTACGCACCTCCCGGCCGGAGAGGGTTAATCCGGCCTGAATCTTGACATAACGTTGCAGACCACCCGGTCCCGGAGGCCCGCCATGCTTGAATTGCGTCCCTGCTGCGAATGCTGCGGCACCGACCTGCCGCCAGAGAGCGCGGCTGCCCGCATCTGCTCCTTCGAATGCACTTTCTGCGCCGCCTGCACGGACGGCGTCCTGCGCGGCCATTGCCCGAATTGCGGCGGCGAGTTGCTGCGCCGGCCGATCCGCCCGGCGGAGAAGCTGGCGAAATTTCCGGCGAGCACGGCGCGCAAGGTCAAGCCGCAGGGCTGCGTTGCGGCGTGATCCGCTTCTCCATCGTCGCGGAGGTCGGCTGCGCGTAACCGGGATGCGCCGTGCGCGCCGTCTCGACATAGCCGCAGGATGCAAAGAGACGGCGGTTGTCCGCCAGCACCAGGCGCACGCCGAGGGTGACCCGGGCCTTGCCGCACCGCGCGGCCTCAGCCTCCACCGCCGTGACCAGGGCGCGGGCGAAACCACGGCGCCGCGCCTCGGGCAGCACCGCGAGGCGGCCGAAATGCAGCGCGTCCGTATCCTCCTCGGCCCAGAGCAGCGCGGCGAGCCAGCGCCCGCCCTCCCGCACGCCGAAGCCGCCGCCGGCTGCGATTTGCGCGGCGAGGCTCTCGGCCCTCTCGCGCAGCGCCGCCGAGGGCGGGTCCGTGGCGACCGATTGTGCGGCGAAGGCGGCGTGGATCACCGGCAGGATCGCCGCCGCATCGGCCGGCACCAGCGCGACGACCTCGGTCACCTGAGCACCTGCCGCACCAGTGCCTTGCCGCGGGCATTGCGCGGCGGGTCGAGCAGCCGCGCCAGGCTCCAGCGCCCACCGTCACGGACCCGGGCCCGCAGCGTGCTGAACTCCAGGAAACCCGCCTCCCCGTTGCGGCGCCCGAAGCCGGAGGCGCCGACGCCGCCGAAGGGCAGCGCCGGATAGGCGGCGTATTCCAGGCAGCGGCCGTGGACGATGGCGCCGGACTTCGTGCCCTCCGCCACCGCCGTCTCCTCCTCCGCCGTCGCGCCGAAGAGGTAGATCGCCAGCGGATGCGGCCGCGCCCGGATCCAGTCGAGCGCCGCCGCCAGGGTCGCGCAGCGCTGCACCAGCAGGACCGGGCCGAAGATCTCCTCGTGCTGCAGCGGATGGTCGGGCTGCGCCTCGGCGACGCGGATCGCGCCCGGTACCTCATCCACCGGCACGAGATGCGCGCCTGCGCACAGCGCATCCAGGCGCGCCTGCTGGCGGGCGTTGATCACCGCCGTCTCCGGCGCCGCGATGCCGGTGGCGCGGCAAGCAGCCAGGAAGGCGCCGCGGTCGTGATCGACCAGCAGCACCGTGTCCGGCGCGATGCAGGTCTGGCCGGCATTGACCACCTTGCCCGCCATGATCGCCCGCGCCGCCGCGCCGAGATCCGCCCCCGGCAGCACGATGGCCGGGCATTTGCCGCCGAGTTCCAGGGTCAGGGGCACCAGGTTCGCCGCGGCGGCCTGCATCACCTTGGCCCCCGTCGCGGTGCCGCCGGTGAAGACCAGGTGGTCCCAGGGTTGCGCCGCGAAATCGGCAGCCACCTCCGGCCCGCCCTGCACGACGCGCACCACGTCCTCGCCCAGCACCTCCGGCACGATCCTGGCCAGGAGTGCTGCGGTACGCGGCACGGCCTCGGACGGCTTGAGGACGACCCGATTGCCGGCGGCGATGGCGTCGATCGCCGGCAGCAGCAGCAACTGCACCGGGTAGTTCCAGGGCGCCATGATTCCGATCACGCCCTTGGGCACGGGTTCCACCGCGGCACGGCTGGGCAGGAACGGGATGGGCACGCCGACGCGCCTCGGCCGCGCCCAGCGATGCAGCTTCGCCTTGGCGTGGCGCGCCGCGTCCAGCACGAGCTTGACGTCGGCGAGCAGCGTCTCCTCGGCGCACCGGCCGCCATAGTCGGCGTCGACGGCGGCGGCGATCGCCTCCGCCTCGCGCAGCATCAGCGCGGCCAGCGTGCCCAGCAGCGTCCCGCGGCGCTGCAGCGGCAGAGCGCCGTCGCGGCGCTCGATGGCGCGCAGCGCGGCCAGCGCGGCCGCGGGTCCCGCGTCAGCCGCCCCGGTGGGCAGCGGCGAGGACGGCTCCTTCATTCCATTCGACCCCTTCGGCGATCATCCCGTCGCGTACCACGAAGAGATGGAGCCATCGCGTGGTCGTGTCGATGCCGGTGGCGTGGAAGCGCATCCGCTCCCGCCCCTCGGCCAGGATGCGGCCATCGGGCAGCGTGGTGATGGTCTCGGGCGAGAACGCCAGCACCTCCGCCATGCGGCCGAGCGCCATGAAGAAGCCGGTCAGCCCGGCATGGCCACGCCAAGTGCCGCCCGCCGGCAGGTGCGGCGCGCCGTGGCAGGTGAAGACCGCGTCGGGGGCGAAGCAGTCCAGCACGGCCGGGATGTCGCCGGCGGCGAAGGCAGCATAGGCGCGGCGGATGAGGGCCGTGCTACCGGCGTCGATGGGCTGGATGACGGTCATGGGCGTGTCTCCTTCCAGGGATCACGCCCGCGCTACGCCCCGGGGGCCGCGGCGGATGCAGCCGGGGCGGAGAATTCCCGCCCCGGCCTTCTCCGGATTACCGCCGGACCTTGGTCGCGGCGTCGGCGATCGCCTTGTCCAGCACCTCGACCAGCGTGTCGCACTCGCTGCGGGTGATCACCAGCGGGGGCGAGAGCACGACGGTGTTGGAATGCCGCGCGCCGCCGCCGGAGCGGCCGACGATGACGCCGCGCTGCTTGCAGAACTCCAGCACGCCGCCCACCAGGCCGCTTTCCAGCTGGGTCTTGCTGGCGCGGTCGGTGACCAGTTCGATACCGATCAGCAGCCCCTTGCCGCGGACGTCGCCGACGATCTCATGGCGATACAGCCGCTCCTTCAGGGCGCCGATCAGGTAGTCGCCCATGGTCGCGGCGCGCTCGGGGAGTTGTTCCTCGAGCATGATCTCGATGTTGCGCACGGCGACGGCGGCCGCGGCCGGGTGGCCGCCATAGGTGTTGACCTGCATCACCTGGCGGGCATCCGCGACCTCGCCGAGGAAGCTGTTGAAGACGCTGTTCTTCACCACCGTCGCCGCGATCGGCAGGTAGGCGGAGACGATGCCCTTGGCCACCGCCATGATGTCGGGGCTGATGTTGTAGTGCTGATGGGCGAACATCTTGCCGGTGCGGCCGAAGCCGTTGATCACCTCGTCCACGTGCAGCAGCACGTCGTACTTGCGGCAGATCTCCTCGACCATCGGCAGGTATTCGTCGGGCGGCACGGCGACGCCGACGCCGGACATGATCGGCTCCACGATCACCTCGGCCACGGTCTGCGGGCCCTCGCCCTGGATGGTGGTCTCGATCGCCTTGGCACAGGCCACCTTGCAGGACGGGTATTCCAGGCCGAGCGGGCAGCGGTAGCAGGTCGGCGCCGGGACATGGATGAACTCGCCGGCATAGGGCTCGAACTTCATCTTGCGCTCGCCCATGCCGCCGGCGGCGAGGGTCGCCAGCGTCGTACCGTGATAGGCGTAGTAGCGGGCGATGGTCTTGAAGCGGAAATCGCCGGGGAATTCGTGCTTGGCGTATTGCCGGGCGATCTTGAAGCCGGCCTCGTTCGCCTCGGACCCGGAATTGACGAAATAGGTGTGGTAGTCGCCGCCCATCAGCGTGTTGATCTGCTGGCCGAGCTGCGCCGCCGGCAGGTTCATGGCCGTGTGCGGGTAGTAGGCCATCTGCTGCATCTGCTCGGCCGCGATCTGCGCGAGCTCGGTCCGGCCGTAGCCGATATTGACGCACCAGAGCCCCGCCATGGCGTCGAGGTAGGTCGTGCCGTCGGCATCGACGATGGTCGAGCCCTGCGCCCCCGTCACCACCATCTGCGCCTTCTCCAGCGCCTTGTGCTGGACGATGGGGTGCATGACGTTGGCGAGGTCCTGCTCCACCACCCGCTTGCGGACTTCGGGATCGGGCTGATTGGTCTGGGACATCGCGGGCCTCGGCGGATGCGGGGTGGCGGAAGCCGGGAGCCTAGGACGGAACGGTCGAGCCTGTCAGCCCCCGCGCCTGCGGAGGATCTCCAGCATCGCCTCCAGACCGAGCACATAGCCATGCAGGCCGAAGCCAGTGATCACGCCGACGGCAATGTCCGACAGAACGCAGTCTATCTTCCGCGTGTGGACGTTGCTGATGTGGACTTCCACATAGGGCAGCGCCGCACCCTTCACGCAGTCCTTCAGGGCATAGCCGGCATAGCTGAAGCCGGCGGGGTTCATCACCAGCCCGTCGAAACCCTCGTCGACCGCGGCGTAGATGCGGTTGATCGCCTCGCCTTCCAGGTTGGTGTAGGCGATCTCCAGCGCATAGCCGCGCGCCCGGGCATGGTCCTGCAGCATGGCATCCAGTTCGGCCGGCGTGGTGGTGCCATAGATCGCGGGCTCCCGCCGGCCCAGGAAGGTCAGGTTCGCGCCTTGCAGCAGCAGGATCTTCGGCATCGGTCTCTCCCTCGGTCCAGGTGCGATCCTAGCATGCGCGGATTTGGCGGCGACCCGGCTTTCCCCTAGCCTGCCGCTCGGAATTCGAGGGAAACCGTCCGGCATGACCGTGCTCACCGCCATGCACTGGGGCGTCTACGAGGTCGAGCTGGAGGCCGGGCGCGCCGTCGCCCTCAGGCCCTTCCGGGAAGATCCCGATCCCTCCCCCATCGGCCTCTTCGCCCTTGCACCGGAGCTGGAACGCCTGCGCGTTACCCGCCCCGCGATCCGCAAGGGCTGGTTGGAAGGCGACCGTGGGGGCCACACCACGCGCCGCGGCACCGAGCCTTTCGTGCAGGTGGACTGGGAGACGGCGCTCGATCTGGTGGCGGGCGAGCTTCGCCGGGTGAAGGCGCAGCACGGCAACCAGGCGATCTTCGGCGGCAGCTATGGCTGGGCCAGTGCCGGCCGGTTCCACCACGCCCAGAGCCAGGTCCACCGGTTTCTCAATTCCATCGGCGGCTATGTCCGGCACGTCGACAGCTACAGCCTCGGCGCCGCCCGCACGCTGCTGCCGCACCTGCTGGCGACGATGGAGGAGGTGCAGGCGATGCACACCTCCTTCCCCGTGCTGGAGGAGCATTGCCGCCTGTTCGTCTGCCTCGGCGGCGTGCCGGCGAAGAACGCGCAGATCAGCGCCGGCGGCGCCTTCGAGCATCGCGTGCCGGGTGCGCTGCGGCGCATGGCGCAGAAGGGCTGCCGATTCATCAACATCAGCCCGACGCGCGACGACCTCGACACCGGCGCGGATTTCGAATGGATCCCGATCCGCCCCGGCAGCGACACCGCGCTGCTGCTGGCGCTGGGCCATGTCCTGCTGACCGAGGGGCTGCACGCGCCGGATTTCCTCGCCCGCTGCACCACCGGCTTCGATCGCTTCGCGCCCTACCTGCTGGGCGAGACGGACGGCCAGCCCAAGACCCCGGCCTGGGCCAGCGCGCTGACCGGTATCCCCGCCGAGCGCATCACGGCCCTGGCGCGGGAGATGGCGGCGACGCGGACCATGCTGAACATCGGCTGGTCGCTGCAGCGCTCCCATCACGGGGAGCAGCCCTTCTGGATGGCGCTGACGCTCGCCTGCATGCTCGGCCAGATCGGGCTGCCGGGGGGTGGCATCGGCATGGGCTACGGCCCGACCAACCTGATGGGCAGCCCGCACCCCTATTTCGGCGGCGCGTCGCTGTCGCAGCTTCGCAACCCGGTGAAGGAATTCATCCCCGTCGCCCGCATCACCGACATGCTGGAGAAGCCTGGCCAGACCTTCCGGTACAATGGGGGCGAGCATAGCTACGCCGACATCCGCCTGATCTACTGGGCCGGCGGCAATCCCTTCCACCACCACCAGGACCTCACGCGCCTCTCCCGGGCCTGGGGCAAGCCGGAGACGGTGGTGGTAAACGAGCAGTTCTGGACGCCGACCGCCAAGCGCGCCGACATCGTCCTGCCGGTGACCACCACGCTGGAGCGCGAGGATCTCGGCTTCTCCCGCCGCGAAAGCCACGTCATCGCCATGCCCGTGGTGAAGGATCCGCCGGGCGAGGCGCGGGATGACTACGCCATCTTCAGTGCGCTGGCCGCCCGCCTCGGTGCCGAGGCGGTCTTCACCGAGGGCCGCGACACCCGCGCCTGGCTGCGCCACCTCTACGAGGATGGCCGCATCCAGGCCGCCAAGGTCGGCATCACCCTGCCCGGCTTCGATGCCTTCTGGCAGGCCGGCGCCATCCGGATCGAGGCCGACCGCCCCGGCCCGCAGATCATGCTGGAAGATTTCCGCGCCGATCCGGAGGCGCACAGGCTGCGCACGCCATCGGGGAAGATCGAGATCTTCTCCGAGCGCATCGCCGGCTTCGGCCTGCCGGACTGCCCCGGCCATCCGGTCTGGATGGAGCCGATCGAATGGCTCGGCGCGCCAGCGGCGAAGCAGTTCCCGCTGCATCTGCTGTCCGACCAGCCCGACCGCCGGCTGCACAGCCAGCTCGACCCCAGCCCGCACAGCCAGGCTGGGAAGGTGGCGGGGCGGCAGCCGGTCAGCCTCAGCCCGGCCGATGCCGCGGCGCGCGGCATCAAGGACGGCGACATCGTGCGGGTCTTCAACGACCGCGGGTCCTGCCTCGCCGGCGCGATCGTGACGGATGCGATCACCCCCGGCGTCGCGCGCCTCTCGACCGGCGCCTGGTACGACCCAGGTCCGGACGGGCTGGAGCGGCACGGCAACCCCAACGCGGTGACGCTGGATGTGCCGGCATCCGAATTGTCGCAGGGCTGCTCCGCGCAGACCTGCCTGGTGGAGATCGCGCGCTGGGAGGGGCCTGTGCCCCGGATCGAGGCGCACGACCTCCCAGAACTTCTCTGACGGAGGAATACGCCGATGATGCGCCTGGGCCTCTTCATGATGCCGCTGCATCCGCCGGAGCGGCCGATGCACGAGACGCTGGCCGAGGATACCGAGAAGTCCCTGCTGGCCGATCGCCTCGGCTTCCATGAGCTCTGGATCGGCGAGCATTTCTCCGCGTCGTCGGAGCCCATCGCCTCGCCGCTGATGTTCATGGCGGCGCTGGCGCCGCGGACGAACCTCACCTTCGCCACCGGCGTGATCAACCTGCCGAACCACCACCCGGCGATGGTCGCGGCGGAGGTTGCCCAATTCGACCACATGACCCAGGGCCGCTTCATCATGGGCGTCGGCCCCGGCGGGCTTGCCTCGGACTGGGAGCTGTTCGGCAACACGGATGGCGCGCTGCGCGGCAAGCGCATGCTGGAATCGATGGACACCATCCTGGCGATCTGGAACCAGGACCCGCCCTACGACATCGAGGGCCCGACCTGGTCGGCGAGGATCACCAAGGCGGTGATCCCGGAATTCGGCGTCGGCACCATGCCGAAGCCCTACCAGCGCCCGCATCCGCCGATCGCCATCACCGCCCGCAGCGTGGACAGCTTCGGTGTGCGCGCCGCGGCGGCCCGGGGCTGGTCCGTCGTCTCCGCCAACTTCGTCGCCGAGCGCGTGGTAGAGGGGCACTGGAAGACGCTCTCCGCCGCGCTGGCCGCGAACGGCAAGCAGGCCAGCGGCAAGGACTGGCGGGTGGGGCGCAATTTCTGCATCGCGGCAACGGACGCCGAGGCGCGGGACCGGATGTACGATGCCGCCGGCGCAAACCGCTACTACTTCCACTACCTCTCGACCCTGGCGCGCCGCGCCGGGCTGCTGGAGACGCTGAAGCCCAGCGCCGACACCCCCGACGAAGCCGTGACGCTGGAGCAGATCATCGACGACTGCGTCATCAGCGGGTCGCCCCGGACGGTACTGGACCGGCTGATCGCCTTCCGCGAGCGGGTCGGCCCCTTCGGCCACCTGCTGATGGCCGGCCTCGACTGGTCCGGCCCCAATGCGGCCTGGGAGGCGGAGACGATGAAGCGCCTCGCCGAGGAGGTGATGCCACGCTTCCGGCAGCACGTCGCGGCGACGGGGGGCTGACACCTCCCACCCCCACCCCTTGCGGCCGGCATCGATTCGGTCGACCCTGCCGCCACGCCGCGCGTCCGTGATCCGGCCGCGTGGCCCCGGCCATACCACTCCCTCCCGGCCTGGAGCGGGCGGGCAAGATCGACAGGAAGGGCGACGGAAACGCACATGAGCGACATCAAATACCTCGCACCCGGCACAATCGAGGAGGCCGTGAAGGCCATGCAGGCCGCGGGCGGCAAGGGCTTCGTCCTGGCCGGCGGCACCGACCTCCTGGTGCAGATGCGCAGCGGCGCGCGGGAGCCGCAGACCATCGTCGACGTCAAGAAGATCCCCGAGATGACGACGATCGAGGAGTTGCCGGGCGGCGGCTTCCGCATCGGCGCCGCGGTCTCCGGCGCGGTGATCGGGGAGCACAAGAAGCTCGTCGCCGCCTTCCCGGGCGTGGTCGAGGCGATCAACCTCATCGGCTCGAAGCAGGTGCAGGGCCGCGCCTCCGCCGGCGGCAACCTCTGCAACTCCTCCCCGGCCGCGGACAGCGTGCCCGCCATGGTCGCCGCCGGCGTGACGGTGCAGATCGCCGGCCCCAACGGCCGCCGCGAGGTGCCGGTCGAGAAGTTCCCGACCGCCCCAGGACGCAACTGCCTGCAGCCCGGCGAGATCGTCGTCAGCCTGACCCTGCCGGCGCCCGCCGCCGGGTCTTCCGACGCCTATCTCCGCCTGATCCCGCGCACGGAGATGGACATCGCCGTCGTCGGCATCGGCGTCAGCCTGACGCTGAAGGACGGCACCGTCACCGCGGCCCGCGTCGGCCTCGGCGCCGTGGCGCCGACCGTGCTGCTGGTCGAGGACGCGGCCAAGGCGCTGGTCGGGTCCAAGCTGGACGACGCGGCGCTGGAGAAGGCCGCGGCCGCCTGCCGCGCGGCCTGCAAGCCGATCAACGACAAGCGCGGCACCATCGAATACCGCACGAAGATTTCCGGCGTCCTGCTGAAGCGCGCGGCCAAGATCGCCGCCCAGCGCGCCTCGGGCGCCACCGTTGGGGGGACTCACTGACCATGGCCAAGCTGCACGTCACCACGAAGATCAATGGCGAGGAGGTCGAGTACCTCTGCGACGCCCAGGACAGCATGCTGGATGTGCTGCGCGGGCCGCTCGGCCTGACCGGCAGCAAGGAAGGTTGCGGCTCCGGCGACTGCGGCGCCTGCTCGATCACCGTCGATGGCCGCCTGACCTGCGCCTGCCTGATGCTGGCGGCGGAGGCCGAGGGCCATGACATCGGCACCATCGAGGGGCTCGCCCAGGGCGAGAAGCTGCACCCGCTGCAGGAGAAATTCATCGAGATGGCCGCGCTGCAGTGCGGCATCTGCACCCCGGGCGTGCTCGTCGCCGCCAAGGCGCTGCTCGACCGCAACCCGGACCCGACCGAGACGGAAGTGCGCTTCTGGCTCGCCGGCAACCTCTGCCGCTGCACCGGCTACGACAAGATCATCCGCGCGGTGATGGATGTCGCGGCCGACATGCGGAAGACCGTCGCGGCCTGACGGCCCGGCATCGCCCGGCGGCGTCGCGTCGCCGGGCGTTGTGCTGAACTGTGCTTTGCTTCGCGGATTTGCGTCTGCGGGCGATCCCGCCCTCCGGACGTGCCGCTTCGGGAGGGAACCAAGATGACCGCACAGGTCTACAAGTGGATCGGCACCCGGCCCAAGCGGCCGGACGGCGCGGACAAGGTCACCGGGCGCGCGCGCTTCGGCGCCGACTTCAACATGCCGGGCCAGCTGATCGGCCGCGTGCTGCGCAGCCCGCACCCGCATGCGGTGATCAAGTCGATCGACACATCCGCCGCCGCGGCGCTGCCGGGCGTGCGGGCGGTCGTCACCGCGGCCGACTTCCCGGAGCAGGAGAACCTGATCGTCCCCGCGGGCGAGATGCAGGTGAACCTGCGTGACGTCACCCGCACCATCATGGCGCGGGAGAAGGTGCTGTACGAAGGGCACCCGGTCGCCGCCGTCGCGGCCGCCAGCGAGGCGATCGCCAAGCAGGCCCTGGCGCTGATCAAGGTGGAGTACGCGCTGCTCCCCCACGTCATCGACGTGGAGGAAGCGATGAAGGACGGCGCGCCGATCCTGCATGACCACATCCGCACGGATGGCGTGCAGCCGGTGCCGACGAAGCCCAGCAACATCGCCAAGCGGATCGAGAACCTGAAGGGCGACGTCGCGAAGGGCTTCGCCGAGGCCGAGGTGGTGATCGAGCGCAAGTACACCACCGCGCCCGTGCACCAGGCCTATATCGAGCCGCATGCCTGCCTCGCCAGCGCGGCGGAGGACGGGCAGGTTTCCGTCTGGACGACGACCCAGGGCCATTTCCAGGTTCGTGGCTTCTGTTCGCGCCTGCTGCAGATCGAGACCTCGCAGATCCGCGTGACGCCCTCCGAGATCGGCGGTGGCTTCGGCGGCAAGACGGTCGTCTACCTCGAGCCGGTGGCGATCCGCCTGTCGCAGAAGTCCGGCAAGCCGGTGAAGATGGTCATGACGCGGGAGGAGGTCTTCCGTGCCTCCGGCCCCGCCCCCGGCGGCGCCATGACGGTGAAGATCGGCGCGAAGAAGGACGGCCGCATCGTCGCCGCCGACATCACCATCGCGCTCCAGGCCGGCGCCTTCCCGGGCTCGCCCATCGGGCCGGCCTGCTGGTGTTCCATGGCCTGCTACGACGTCGACAACATCCGCGTCGTCGGCTTCGACGTGGTCAGCAACCGTCCCAAGGTCGCGGCGTATCGCGCGCCGGGCGCGCCGATCTCCTCCTTCGCGGTGGAGAGCACGATCGACATCCTGGCCCAGGAACTGGGCATGGATCCGATCGACCTGCGCCTGAAGAACGCGGCCATGAAGGGCACGAAGACCCATTACGGCCCGGTCTTCGACCGTATCGGCCTGGTCGAGTGCCTGGAGGCCGCGAAGAACTCCGCGCACTACAAGTCGCCGGTGAAGCCTGGCCATGCCCGTGGCATCGCCGCCGGGTTCTGGTTCAATGTCGGCGCCGACAGCTCCGCCGCCGCCCATGTGGGCGAAGACGGGACAGTCACCGTGATCTCCGGCAACCCGGATATCGGCGGCAGCCGCGCCTCCCTCGCGCTGATGGCAGCCGAGGAACTGGGCGTCGACTACGACAAGGTGCGGGCGGTCATCGCCGACACGCACTCCATCGGCTTCAACTTCGTCACCGGCGGCAGCCGCGTCACCTTCGCCACCGGCATGGCGGTGGTGAACGCGACCAAGGATGCCATCAAGGAACTCCGCGTCCGCGCGGCGAAGATCTGGGGCGTCGATCCGGAAGGCGTGGTCTGGGAAGGCGGCAAGGCCCGCCCCGCCGGCCACAATGTGGGCGAGTTCGAGCCGCTGACCCTGGCGCAGATCGCGGCCCAGGCCGGCAAGACCGGCGGCCCGATCAACGGCCATGCGCAGCTCAATGCGCAGGGCGCCGGCCCCGGCTTCGGCGTGCACATCGCCGATGTACGCGTGGATGCCGAGACCGGGCACGTGGTCATCGACCGCTACACCGCCGTGCAGGATGTCGGCACGGCCATCCACCCCTCCTACGTGGAAGGCCAGCTCCAGGGCGGCGCGGTGCAGGGCATCGGCTGGGCGCTGAACGAGGAATACATCTATAACGCCAAGGGGCACCTGGATAACGCGGGCTTCCTCGACTACCGCATCCCGGTCGCGTCCGACCTGCCGATGATCGAGACCATCCTGGTGGAGGTGCCGAACCCCCACCATCCCTACGGCGTGCGCGGCGTCGGCGAGGTGCCGATCGTCCCGCCGCTGGCGACCATCGCCAATGCCGTGGCCCGCGCCTGCGGCACGCGCATGACCAGCCTGCCCATCTCCCCGCCGCGGCTTTCCGCGGCGCTGGATGCGGCGCCGAAGCTGGCGGCGGAATAGACTACCGACGGCGCCGGGGACCTCCTCCGGCGCCGTTTTGCCTCAGGCCGCGAGCGCCTGCAGGAAGGATTGCGCCCAGTCGCCGGCGGGGGGCTTCGCCACCGCCGTGTAGTCATGCTGCCAGCGCGCCATGCGCTCCTCCAGCGGCATCGTCAGCCCCGTATGCAGCGCTTCCGTGATGTCCGCCGGATCGTGCGGATTGACTTGGATCGCGCCCTGCAGTTCCGCTGCCGCGCCGGCGAAGCGGGACAGCACCAGCACGCCGGGATCCTCCGGGTCCTGCGCCGCCACGTATTCCTTGGCGACCAGGTTCATCCCGTCGCGCAGCGGTGTCACCAGCCCGATCCGCGCATGCCGCAGGAAGCCCGCAAGCTGGCTGCGCGGCAACGGCCGTGTCAGCCAGCGCAGCGGCATCCAGTCATATTCCGCATGCTCGCCGTTGATGCGGCCCGCAAGCTCGTCGAGCTCGCGGCGCAGCATCCGGTACTGCGCGCTCTCCCCGCGGGAGACGGGGGCGACCTGCAGGAAGGTGACCTTGCCGCGGTGCTGCGCATGCTGCTTCAGCAGCGCGGCGTATCCGCGGAAGCGGTGCGGCAGCCCCTTGCTGTAGTCGAGCCGGTCGACGCCGAGGATCAGCGCGCGGTCACCGAGGCTCGCCCGCAGCCGCGCCACGTCCGGCTGGGCGGAGGCCTTGATCGCGGCACGGGCGAACTCCGCTGCGTCGATGCCGACGGGAAAGCATTCGACACGGGTCTCGAGGCCGAGTTCCGCGAGCGCCTGCCTCAGGTGGATCGCGTCCTGCTCCGTCTGCAGGCCGACCAGATGCGGCGCGGCGAGGTCCTGCAGCACCGCGTCGCGCCGCGGCAGCGCGGCGAAGAGAGCGGTGGGCGGGAAGGGAACATGCAGGAAGAAGCCGATGCGCTGCGTGCAGCCCAGGCCGCGCAGCAGCCGTGCCAGCGGGATCAGGTGATAGTCGTGGATCCAGATGACGTCGTCCGGTTCCAGCAGTGGCACCAGCATGGCGGCGAAACGGGCATTCACCGCGCGCCAGGCTTCCTCGGCGGATCGCTCGAACTCGAAGATGCCGCTGCGGTAGTGCAGCAGGGGCCAGAGCGTGCCGTTGCTGTAGGCGGTGTAGTAGAGGCGCTCCTCCGGCGGGCTGAGATCGGCCGTGGCGTAGCAGCGCGTACCCGCATGCGTGACATGCGGCAACCCCGGCGTCTCCGTGGTCTGACCGGTCCAGCCGAACCACAGGACGTCGCGCCGGCCGAGCGCCTCCTTCAGCGCCACCGCCAGCCCGCCGGCCTGCGCGCCCTTCGCGCGCGGCGGCGGCACGCGGTTCGAGACGATCACCAGGCGCGCCAAAACCCCTCCTCCCAGCTCTGGGAGAGGCGCATGGCGGAGAGGATCAGCCCGACCTGCGAATAGGTCTGCGGGAAGTTGCCCCAGAGCTGGCCGTTGCGCGGATCGACGTCCTCGGCCAGCAGCCCGACATGGTTGCGCAGTGCGAGAATGCGGGAGAAGAGCGCCCGCGCCTCCTCCTTCCGTCCGATGGCGTGCAGCGCATCGACCAGCCAGAAGGAGCAGACGAGGAAGGCTGTGTCGGGCAGCCCGAAATCGTCGGGCATGCCGTAGCGCAGCAGCAGCCCGCCACGGTCGAGGCTGCGCTGGATCTGCTCCACCGTTGCGACGAAGCGCGGATCGGACGGCGCGACGAGGCCGATCTCCGGCAGCAGCAGCAGCGCGGCGTCCAGTCCGTCGCCGCCAAGGCTTTCGGTGAAGCTGCCGATCGCGGGGTTCCAGGCGCTTTCCAGCAGCGTCGCGCGCAACCGGTCCGCGCGTGCCTTCCAGGACGTGGCCTCCGCCGCCAGGCCCAGCCCCTTGGCGATGCGGCCGAGTCGATCGAGCGCCGCCCAGCACATCGCGGCGGAGAAGGTGTGCACGCGCGTGCGGCCACGATATTCCCAGATCCCGGCATCGGGCGTCAGCGCCGCCACCTCGGCCGCCGCGCCGAGCGGTTCCAGGCGGCGGAACAGCGCCTCGTCGCCGGGCTGGGGCAGCCGGCGGTCGAAGAACATCATCGCAGCGGCCATCACGACGCTTCCCCAGGCATCGTGCTGCGCCTGCTCGGCGGCGGCATTGCCGATGCGCACGGGACCGTGCCCGAGGAAGCCTGCCAGCGCCGGCGCGATGCGCTCGCCGATCGGCGCGTTGGGCACCAGGGGATAGACGGGCCGCGGCAGCGCGCCGTTCTCCGGCAGCGCCGCCGTCAGGTAGCGGATGAAACCCTCCATCGTCCGCGTCGCGCCCAGGCGATTCAGCGCCTGCACGGTGAAGAAGGCGTCACGCAGCCAGCAGAAGCGGTAGTCCCAGTTGCGCGCGGTGCCGGGCGCTTCGGGGATGGAGGTGGTCAGCGCGGCGACGATGCCGCCGGTGTCGTCATGCGCGCAGAGTTTCAGCGTGATCGCGGCGCGAATCACCGCGTCCTGCCACTCGAAGGGCACGGCGAGCAGCCGCACCCAGTCCTCCCAGTAGGCGGTGGTTTCGTCCTCCAGCTCCCGCGCCAGGCGCGCCGTACTCTCCTGCACCGTCTCGTCGGGGCCGAGGATCATGGTCAGCGGACGGTCCAGCGCGAATTCCGTCTCCTCCGCGATGAAGCCGAGCGGCGCGTCCGTCGTCAGGCGCAGCGTATCCTGCTGGCCGAGGAAGCGCAGATGGTTGCTGCCGGCGCGGCGCGACGGCGCCTCCGCGCCCCAGTCGAAGCGCGGGCGCAGCCGGATGCGGATGCGCGGATTGCCCGCGATGGGCTCGATCCGGCGGACCAGGAGCGGCGGGCGGAACATGCGGTCGAAGCGCGGATGCCGCGGCACCGTGTCGGTGATGCGCAGCGCGCGGCCCTGCGTATCGGTCAGGACGGTCTCCACCACCGCCGTGTTGCGGCGATAGGCCTGCTCCGCCCGCGCGAGGCCGGAGACGGGCACGTCGAAGAAGCCGTGCTCCGGATCGGCGCCGTTCATCAGCGCGCAGAAGACCGGGTCGCCGTCCAGCCGCGGCCAGCACATCCAACCGATGCGACCGGTGCGGTCGATCAGCGCGGCCAGCGTGCCGTTGCCGGCGATGGCGAGGTCGAGCGGCTGCGTCATGCGACCAGCCCCGCGAGCCAGGCGCGCACGCCAGCGGCGTCGCCGAAGCTGTCGGCCACGCGCAGGCCGAAGCCGCCCAGCGCCTCGGCCGCCGCGATGCCGTCCTCATCGGTCCTGTCGTCGCCGATGAACACGGGTCGCCGGCCACGGAAGGCGGCGCCGCGCATCAGGCTGTGCACCGCCATGCCCTTGTCGATACCGCGCGGCCGCACTTCCCAGGCGCAGGACGCGGCCAGGATCTCGTGCGCGTGATCCCCGGCGAGCAGCGTCGTCAGCGCGGCATGCAGCATGGGCCCGACCACGGGCGCCTGGCGATAGTGCAGCACGAAGCTTGCCCGCTTTTCCTCCAGCAGCACGCCGGGATGCAGCGCCGCCCATTCTGCCGCGACGCGCCGCCAGGCGGAGGGCATCGGCGGCAGGGCGGCGCATTGCGGTTCGGCATCGCCGCTGAGCCGGATCACGGCACCATGTTCGCCGGCGGCCGTCAGTCGCAGCGGCGCGAGGATACGATCGACATCCTCGAGCCGGCGGCCCGACACCACGGCGAGCGCATCGTCGAGCCGCCGCGCGAGCAGCGCCAGGGTCACGCCCAGGCCAGGCGGTGCGAGAACGGCATCGGGCGTGGCGGCGATGTCCACCAGCGTGCCGTCGAGATCGAGAAGCAGGGCCACCGCGTCCAGGTCGACGGGCGGGGCAACGGCAGCGGCAGCGCTCATTCCCGCGATGTTGGGGCGGCACGCGCCGCGCGCCACACGCACGCCGGGCTTCGTGATGGGATGGCGCGTGTTGACAGCCTGCGCGACATCGCGCCGACTTGTCCTCGGCGGGGAGGAAAC
>JAIYAI010000195.1 GCA_027489135.1 Acetobacteraceae bacterium | reverse complement strand
TGCTGGTGGGCTGCGGCGTCTGCTCGGCCAACGGCTTCTACGTGCGGCAGGACCTGGTCCGCGATCGCTTCAGCGGCCCCTTCACACCGGAGCGGCTGTTCAATCCCCTGGACTACGACACGGTCCTCCGCTTTCCGGTCACGCAGAACCCGCCGCCGCCGGCCGATGGCCTGCTCGACCGGCTTCGCCGCCTCCTGCCCTGACCCCGGCGCCGCTCGCGATGAAGTAAGCCCCGGCGCGGGGCAGGGCGCTTCCGCGGCCCGCACGTCACCATGAAGAAGGACCGCATGGCCATCACCGCAGGCGCCCAACCCGTCGTTTCCGTCGTCACGGTCTGCTTCAACGCTGCCGCGACGCTGGAAGCGTGTCTGCGCAGCGTCGTCGATCAGACCTGGCCGGCGATCGAATACGTGGTCGTCGACGGCGCCTCGACCGACGGGACCGCCGCCATCCTCGACCGCTATCGCGATCGCATCGCCGTACTGATCTCGGAGCCGGACCGCGGCATCTACGACGCGATGAACAAGGGCATCGCCGCGGCGACGGGCGAGTTCGTGATCTTCATCAACGCCGACGATGCCTTCGTCGGTCGCGATGCCGTCCGCCATGCCATGGAGGAGGTGTCGCGCAATCCCGACGCGGATATCTACTACGGGTCGATCATGGTGCGCGGGGACGGCTTCACCACGCGCCACGATCCGCCACCGCCGGAAGACGCGGCCGTGGAGATGGTGACCGCCTGCCTGCCGCACCAGTCAACCTTCGCCCGGCGGTCCGTGTTCGCGCGAACCGGCGGCTTCGACCTGCGCTGGCGCCGCCACGCCGATTACGACTGGTGGCTCAAGATGATGGCCGACCCCGAGGTGCGGCTGCACCGGATCGGCACGCTGGTGGCCTGCTTCCGGCTGGGCGGCGCCTCCTCCGACCTGCTGAAGGGCCAGCCAGAGGTCTTCGAGATTCAGAACAATGCAGCGCTCTATCGTTCGGCCGAATGGGACCGGAAGCGGCTGGCCATGTTCCAGCGCGCCTGGCTGGAGGCCCGGGCCGAGCTTGCGCGCCTGCGGGAGGCGCAGGCAGCCCAGGCAGCAGGTGGCTGGACACGCCTGCGGTACCGGCTGCGCCCGCCGGGACCGCGGGAGATGCTCGCGAAGCTCCGGCTGATAGCCGTGCGGACCCTGCCGCAACCCGCGGTTACGGGTCTCCGCCGCCTCAAGCACAGGCTCTTCGGCAGGCAGCGGGCCTGACCCCTCACCACCCGCGCTTCCGCGCGGCCTAACCCACGCGCTTCCGCACGGCCTAACCCACGCGCTTCCGCGCGATGGCCAGGTGCGCCAGGCCGAACAGGTCGTAGGCCGTGTAGCCCTGCGCGAGAAGGCGGCGGAGGATGGCCCGGTCGCCCGGCGCCTGCGTCTCCTGCTCGACCTCATTGCGCAGGATCTCGACGCCGTCGAGGCCGAGGAAGGCATCGACATATTCATGCGCCCGGCGGCGGTTGAACGGCGTCGTCTCGAGGTGCTGTAGCAGCGCTGCCCGGTTGTAGAACCGGCTCTCCCGTCCTGCCGCCCGCGCCGCCTCGCCCAGCGCGGCGACCTCCTCCGGCGGCATGCGCAGGTGCGGCCAGGGGTCGTGGTCGAAGGCGTCGCCCCAGAGCGGCCCGCCGCGCGAGCACCAGAGCGGGCCGGCAGTGCTGTAGAGAATGCCGCCGGGGGCGGTCAGCCGGGCCATCTCCCGGAACGCACCCGGCAGGTCGTCCACCCCCTGCAGCGCATAGAGCGAGAAGACGAGGTCGAAGCCGCCCGTGTCCAAGGGAATGTCCGTCAGCGGCGCCCGCACGTAGCGCACCCGCGGGTTGGAGAAGGCGGCGCCGATGTCGGCGATGTCGTCCACCCCCACCACCTCGGCCGCGCCGAGGCGGCTGAGATAGATGCAGTCCGTGCCGTTGCCGCAGCCGACGACCAGCACCCGCTTGTCGCGGAGGTCGCCATGCGACGCGGCCATCGCCTGGTGATAGACCCGGTAGTCGGGCACGGGGGCCGTCGCGGCCGCCATCGCATCGGCCTCCCGCGCCTCGCGCCAGGCCGGGGCGGTCGTCTCCAGCGGCGGCAATGCGTCCTCCGCCGCTGGCGCGCCGAAGCCGCGATGGCCGGGCGCTCCTCCCGGGTCGAGGCCGAGGACCTCCTCGATCGTCCCATCCTTGACCACCCGCCCGCCTTCGAGCCGGATCGCCCGGGTGCACCACTCGCGCACGATGTTCATGTCGTGCGTCGCCAGCACCAGGATCTCGGCCTTGCGGACAAGCTGTTCCAGCCGCGCCCGCGCGCGCTGCATGAAGTCGGCGTCGCCGGCCAGGAACCACTCGTCCATCAGCAGGATCTCGGGTTCCATCAGCGTCGCCACGGCGAAGGCGAGGCGCACCGACATGCCGGCCGAATAGGTGCGCACGGGCACGTCGAGGAACTCGCCGAGGCCCGAGAACTGGCCGACCTCCTCGGCCATGGCGTTGCATTCGGCCTCGCTCATGCCGCGGAACAGGCCGCGCAGGATGATGTTCTCCCGCCCCGTCGATTCCGCATCCATGCCGGCCGAGGGATCGATCAGGGAGCCGATCATCCCCGCCACCTCGAGCCGCCCGCCGACGGGTTCGTACACCCCGGCAAGCGTCCGCAGCAGCGTCGTCTTGCCGGCGCCGTTGTTGCCGACGAGCGCGACGCGCTCCCCAGGCGCGATGGCGAAGGACAGGTCGCGCAGCGCGGCGACGACAATGCGGTTGCTGTCGTCCTGCCGGAGCCGCGAGGCGGCCATCAGCCGCTTCTTCAGCGACCGCGCGCCGACGTGATAGAGCGGGAACTCGATCGTCAGCCGATCGGCCAGGATGTGCGGCATGGTGTCTCGGCTCGGTCCGGGCGTTCAGACCCAGAAGGCGATCCGCCCGCGGAAGCGGACGAAGAAGGCGAAGGCAAGGCCGCAGAAGGCCACCGTGTAGAACAGCGCCGCGGCCCAGATCAGCGCGCTGGTTCCGCCCTCGACCAGCGGGCCGCGCACCGTCTCCATCAGCACATAGATCGGGTTCAGCGGCAGCCAGACCGCCTTGTCCCCGAGAAGCTGCGGCTTCCAGATCACCGGGGAGACGAAGAACACGAACTGCAGGGTGGAAGCGACGATCTGCGCGATGTCGCGGAAGCGCGCGCAGATCATCCCGAGGAACAGCGCCGCGGCGAAGGCGTTCAACGTGATCAGCCCCAGGCCGAGGATGGCCAGGAACGCCTCCGGCCCCGGCATCACGCCGCAGACGGCGAAGACGACCAGGATCAGCGGCAGGCTGTGCGCGGCGACGACCAGGTTGCGCATCACGCAACGCAGCGCATGCACGGTGTAGGGCAGCGGAAGCTGGCGGATGATGCCCTCGGCCGAGGTCAGGCTGGTGCAGCTTTCGGTGACGATCTGGTTGATCGTGTTCCAGATCATCAGGCTGACCGCGAGCCAGGGCAGGTAGTCGCGCAGGGTCATCTTGAAGAGCACGGCGTAGAGAAAGCCGAGCCCGGTCACCATGACCGCCGCGGAGAGGGTGAGCCAGAACGGCCCGAGCACCGAGCCGCGGTAGCGGTTGCGGACATCCAGCCGCGCCAGCGCCGCGCCCAGGCGCCAGCGGATGAGGCCGGTGCGCAGATCGCCGATGGCACGCTCGAGCCGGCGCGGGTCGGTGGCGTCGCGCAGGTAGACCGGCGCCGCGTCCGGGGAGGTCTGGGGCAGCATGGCGGCGCGTATAGCCCCTTGCCGGGGGGGCGGCCAGCGAAGCCACCGCGCGCGGGCGGACCCCTGCGCGGCTCGTGACCGGGGGCGGCCTCAGTACTTCCGGGCGGCCGCCGGCGCGGCATAGCCCTGCGGCGCCGCGCCATAGGGTGCCGGCCCGCCGGCCACGCGCTGCAGCCGCGCGCGGTCGCCGAAGGAGACCGCGACGCGCTCGCCCACCTGCAGGCCGAGTTCGTTCGACTGCACCACCGTGTAGTCCGGGCCGCCACCATCGGGGCGGATGGTGAACTGAACCGCCGCGCCGCGGCCCATCGCGCTCTCCGCCCCCGCGCCGACCAGGCCGCCAACCAGGGCGCCGCCCACCCCGGCGAGCGTCCGGGCGCGCCAGTCGCCGCCGATGGTGCTGCCGATGGCGCCGCCGGCGATGCTGCCGACGACGGCGCCGGTGCCGGTATTCGGGTTCTGGATCTGGACCGGCATCATGCCGACGATGGTGCCGTAGCGGACCTGCGCCGCCACGCCGATGCTGCCCGAGGTGAAGGTGGTGTTGGTGTTCTGCGGCGCACAGGCGCCGAGCCCGGCGGCAAGCATGAGGGCGAGGGCGGCCGGGCGGAGCAGCATGGCGGAACTCTGTCCTGTGGTGTCGCGCCGTTCCGATAGCGGACGCCGCGCGGCGCCGGCAAGCATGTCCCGGGCGGGGTGGCGAAGGCCGCGGGGCCGCGGCCATCCCCGGCGCCTGGCGCCTGTTGCGCGCCAGCCACAGGACTGCGGCCTGATTGCAGCCTTGCACGATCTGCTCATAAGCGTGTAGCGGTAGCCGGCCAGGGCGGAGCACCGCCCACCGGACCACGAGCATGGCCGGATTGGCGCCGTTGGGGACGGTGCCGGTCCATCCGCTTCAGCCATGGCCCGCGGTCCGGCCATCCCAGACCCGAGGAGCGAGGGGGAATGCCCCAGGGTTGCTGGACCACGCGTGACGACGCCCGGGGGACAGGCGTCGTGGGACAGGGCCGCGCGGCCCGCCCGACACCGACCACCCTACCGACGCCGCGCTGGCGGACCGGCCTTGCGTTGTCGTTCGTCGCCCTGATGATGGCGACAGGCTGCGCGCAGCAGGCCGCCGAGCCCACGGCGCGGCTCAGCGGCTACAACCGGCCCGCCAGCTACGATCCGCCCGGCCCACCCTCCGATCCCTGGGGGCCCTGGATCCGCGAGGCCTCCCGCCGCCACGACATCCCGGAGCGCTGGATCCGCGAGGTGATGCGGCAGGAATCCGGCGGCCGCGTCGGCGCCACCAGCCCGGTCGGCGCCATGGGGCTGATGCAGGTCATGCCAGGCACCTATCGCGAGTTGCGGGCGCGCTACGGGCTCGGCGACGATCCGTACCACCCCTATGACAGCATCATGGCCGGCACGGCCTACATCCGCGAGATGTACGACCTCTACGGCTCGCCCGCCTTCCTGGCCGCCTACAATGCCGGCCCGCGGCGGCTGGAGGACTATCTCTGGAACGGCCGCGGCCTGCCGACCGAGACGCGGAACTACGTCCGCCGCATCGGCCCGCGCATCGCCGGCACCCACCCGCACCGCCGGGTCGCGCCGGAGGTCTATGCCGCGGCCGAGATCCCGCTCGACATCCCACCTGGGCCACGCCAGATGGATGCCGGCACCATGATGGCGCTGCGCCAGCAGCGGGAGGCCGCACCGCCGGCCGTGCAGGTGGCGCAGCTGCCGCCTGGCCCGGTGGTCCGCATGGACCCGATCGCCGACGGCTCCACGTCGCCGCCGATCCCCGGCCCGGCGCCGCAGCCGTCCTATCAGGTGGCCGCGCTCGGCAGCGCCGTCGTGCGCATGGATCCGATCCCGGACGGATCGACCTACGTCACCCCGCTGCCGCCGCCGGCCGAGGTCTCGCGCGAGGCCCCGGAGCCCGAGCCGCGCAGCGGCCGTGGCTCGAGCCTCACCTCGGCGCCGCTGCCGCCACCGTCCGCCCGCGGCGGCGCCGCAGCCGCGTCGCGCCAGGCCTTGCCGCCCGCGATTCCGGCCGCCCGGATGGCGGCGCTGACGCATCATCAGGCCGTGCGGCCGGGCGCTGCCGCGCCATCCCGGACGGTGATGACCGCCACCGCTGCGCAGCCGCCTGCCCATGCGCGCGGCGGTCGCTTCGGCGTGCTCGGGACCGCCCATGCCGCGACCGTCGCCGCGCCTCCGCCCGCGCCGCGGCAGGCCGCCGCCGGGGTTGGCTGGGGCGTGCAGGTCGGGGCCTTCTCCTCCGAGGCGCAGGCGCGCAGCGCAGCCGCGGCTGCGCGGAACGGCGACGGCCGGGCCGTGGTGCAGCCGGTGGCACAGGGCCGGACCACCCTCTACCGCGCGCGGGTGATGGGCCTGTCGCGCACCTCCGCCCAGCAGCTTTGCGATCGGCTGCGCGGCCGCGGCGGCTGCACCGTCGTCTCGCCGGAAGGCTGAGAACGGCCCGGGCGCACGGGCCGGCCCGCCGGGATCCGGTGGGCCGCCCGCCGCCCCCATACGGGCTGCGCGCGTCGGCGCCCGGTGTCCCAGTGGCGCCGCCCGCAGTTCCACCCCGCTGGAGCTTTGTTCTAGAACCCTGGCAAGCAGGGCCACGGGGACCGGAATGCCGCGCCATCGTCCGCCAGGCGCAGGACAGGAGATGACCATGAGATTCAGCGACGTGATCGAAACGAGCGACCAGAGCCAGATCCTGGTTCCGCTCGCCTTCGTGCCCGGCGCCCTGGCGGTCGCGGGCCAGCTGCCGGATCCGCATGCCATGGGTCCGGAGGACGACGAGGACGAGGACGAGGACGAGGACGAGGACGAAGAGGACGACGACGAGGACTGGGAGGACGAGGACGAGGACGACGACGACGAGGACGACGACGACGACGACGACGACGACGACGACGAGGACGAGGACGACGAGGCGGAGGACGACGACGATGAGGACGAGGACGAAGAGGAAGAAGACTGATCCCCGCCTCGGACGGGCCCTTCTGGTCGCCCGTCGGCACTGAACCGGGCCGCCCCCCCGGACCAGGACAGGAGTGCAAAGCCATGCCAGCCGTCGTCGATCCCGCGACCATCGCCGCCTATGACCGCGACGGCGCAGTCGCGCTGCGCCAGGTCTTTTCGCCGCACTGGGTCGCCCTGCTCGCCGCCGGGGTGGAGCGCAACCTCCGCGAGCCCGGGCCCTACGGGAAGCGCTACACGCCGGACGGCCGGCCCGGCATGTTCTTCGGCGACTACTGCTCCTGGCGCCGCATCCCGGAATACGAGGCCTTCCTGCGCCACTCCCCCGCCGCCGCCATCGCCGGCGCCCTGATGCAGTCGGCCAAGGTGAACCTGTTCCACGAGCACGTGCTGGTGAAGGAACCGGGCACGGAAGAGCCGACGCCCTGGCACAACGACCAGCCCTACTGGACGGTCGAGGGCTGGCATGTCTGCTCGCTCTGGATTCCGCTCGACCCCGTGCCGCGCGCGAACGGGGTGGAATACGTCGCCGGGTCGCACCGTACCGGCGAATGGTTCAAGCCGAAGCGCTTCGCCGACAGTGCGGACCATCCGTCCGACGACCCGCGCTTCCTGCCGGTGCCGGACGTGGAGGCGAACCGCGGCGCCTATACGCTGCTCGGCTGGGATCTCGAGCCCGGCGACTGCGTCGCCTTCCACGGCCTGACGCTCCACGGTGCGCCGGGCAATCGGAGCGGCACGCTGCGGCGCCGCGCGGTCTCCGCGCGCTGGACCGGGGAGGATGCGGTGTTCACGCGGCGCACCGGCATCGAAAGCCCACCGCCGCCCCAGGATGGACCGATGCCCGGCGCACCGATGGACAGCCCCGCCTTTCCGGTGGTCTGGCGGGGCTGAACGGCCCTCAGATCACCTCGAGATCCGAGGCGATGATGGCGGGCGCGCCCTTGAGCGTGGCGAAGCGCACCGCGACGCCGGCGCCCGTGCCATCGGCGTCGAACCAGAGGCTGCCGTTGCCGGTGTCGTAGATCACCTGCGCGACCCCCACCGGGGCGGTTGCGGTATTGCCGGCCAGCGCCACGAAATTCGCCGCCGTCATCAGCCCCAGCGACAGGCCGGTGAAGCCGAAGTCATCGATCTGGACCTTGTCGACGCCGGATGCGAAGTCCTGGATCTTGTCGGTCCCCTCGGCCGGATTGAAGAAGAAGAACCGATCGGCGCCGGCACCGCCGGTCAGCACATCTGCGTCGGCGCCGCCGGTCAGGGTATCGTCGCCATCCCCCCCGATCAGCTTGTCCTTGCCGCCGAGGCCATTGAGCGCATTGGCGCCGTCATTGCCCTTGATGGTGTTCTTCGCCGCGTTGCCGGTGCCGGTCAGGTTGGCGGCGCCGCTCAGGGTGAGGTTCTCGAACTCGGCCTCCAGCGTGACGCTGATCGACGCATCGACACTGTCCGTGCCGGTGAAGCCGGCCTCGTCGATGTCGTCGAGCACGTCGTCGACGACATAGCGATCGTTGCCGTTCCCGCCGCGCAGCGTATCCACGCCGCTGCCGCCGTTCAGGGTATCCGCGCCCTCGCCGCCCTGCAGGTCGTCATTGCCGCCGCTGCCGGAGAGATCGTCGGTGCCGTTCCCGCCGATCAGCACGTCATTGGCAGCGCCGCCATCCAGGCTGTCATTGCCCGAGCCGCCATTCAGCGTATCGTTGGCGGCATCGCCGGCCAGGCTGTCCGCCCCGTTGCCGGTGGCGACGCTGTCTGCACCGCCGCCGAGCGCGCCGATCACGGCTGTCGGCGCCGCGCCACCCGCCGTGAAGGTGAGCAGGTCCGCATCCGCCGAGCCCGTCAGGGTCAGCTTGGCCAGGCCGATGAGTGCCGTGGTCGCGCTGCCGCCGGCCGAGAGCGCGAGCGCACCGTTGGTGGCGATACCGTCATTGACGATGGTGGTGAAGCCGTCGAGCTGCGTGGCGCTGAGCGTCAGCAGATTGTTGTCGAGCGCAAGCTGCTCCACACCGGTGATCACGGTGAGCGCGCCTAAGGTGACCGCGAACTGCGGATCCAGCAGGTCCAGCCCGTTGCCGCCGTCGATGATGGTGGCCAGCAGCGCATTGCCCACGATCATCAGGGTATCGTCGTTGTCCCCGCCGCGCACGGTATCGCCGTCTTCCGCGGTCAGGGTGTCGTTGCCAGACCCGCCGACCAGCGAATCCAGGCCGCCAAAGCCCCGGATGTTGTCGGCACCGCCTTCGCCGTCGATCGTATCGTCGCCGACGCTTCCGGATACGACGTCGGCACCTTCCCCCATGGTGAAGTCGAAGTCCGTCAGGGGCACACCGATCGCGGTGATCTGCAGGATGTCGTCGCCGGCGCTGCCGGTGATCCGCAGCGTCTGCAACTGGTCGACTTCGGTGACGACGGTGCCGCCCTCGGAGAGGGCGAGGACTCCAAGGGTGTTACCGCTGTCCGACACGATGGTGTTGAAGCCGTCGAGCAGGGCTGCGGTCAGGGTCAGGGTGCTGCTGTCGAGTGCGAGCCGCTCGACCGAGACGAAGGTGGCGAGGCTGGTGAGGGTCTCGGTCCCCTGCCCATCGAAAGTATCGATGCCGAGGCCGCCGTCGAAGAGCGTGGCCAGGGTGGTCGTCCCGGCGTCGCCGCGTAACACGTCGTCGTCGTTGCCGCCGAAGGCCGAGGCGCCGTCTTCCATCCAAATCGTGTCGTTGCCGGCCCCGCCCGTGAGCGAATCCAGCCCGCCGCGGCCGAGGATGATGTCATCGCCGATCCCGCCCTCGACGGTATCGTCGCCATCGCTGGTGGTGATGGTGTCGTCGCCATTGCCGGCATTGACGACGATGTCCGTCGCGCCCGGGCCCGAGGCGGAGAAGAGCAGGTTATCGGCAAACGCGGTGCCGGTGACGGTCAGGGTGGTGAGCCCGGTCACGTCGACCGACGCGATCCCGCTTGCGGACAGCACGATCTCGCCCGTCCCCGCTCCCGCGTCCGACACCAGGGTGGTGAAGCTCTCGAGCTGGGTCGTGGTCAGGGTCAGGACGCTGGAGTCGAGCGCGAGCTCCTCGATGCCCTGGAACACCACCGAAGAGCCGAAGGTGATGGCGAACTGCGGATCGAGCCGGTCGAGGCCGAGGCCGCCCTGGACCGTCATCGGCCCGTTGATGTTGCCGTAGACCTCGATGCGGTCGTCGTTGTCGCCGGCATTGACGACGTCGTCCTCGCCCATCAGGATCCTGTCGTTGCCGGCGCCGCCCAGCAGCGTATCGATGCCGACGTCGATGCCGTCCAGTTGATCGTCGCCCACCCCGCCGGACAGGGAATCCCCGTCCGCGCCGCCAATGAGCGTGTCGTTGCCGTTGTTGCCGGTCAGCGTATCGTCGCCGGCATCGCCGATCAGGCTGTCGTTGCCGCTGCCGGTGGTGATTCGGTCGGCGCCGAGATTGCCGTCCACCGTGATGTTGGTAACGACCGCGCCGGAGGTGTTGAACACCAGGCTCTCGCCGTCGGAGGAGCCGGTGACGGTCAGGGTCGTCAGCTCGGTCACGGTGGTGATGGCGTTGCTGCTGCCGCCCGAGAGGGTGAAGACGCCGTCGGTGGCAGCGCCATCCGCCACGATGGTGCTGAACACCACGAGCTGGCCCGCGCTGAGGGTCAGCATCGCGGCGCTGAGCGCCAGGTTCTCGATCCCGCTGAGCGAGGCGCCGGTGATGTCGACCACCCCCTGCGCGTCGAGCGTATCGATGCCCAGATCGCCGACCAGGATGCTGCCGGCGCCGGCGGCGATGACCTGGAAGGTGTCGTCATCCTCGTCGCCGTCAAAGGTGCCGGCGCCATTGGTCTGCAGCGTGTCGTTGCCGATGCCGCCATTGGCGACATCGCCGGTGGCGGCGAAGATCAGGTCGTTGCCGGCGCCGCCCAGGAGGTCGTCGGCGCCGATCCCGCCGCTGAGCGTATCATTGTCGTTGCCACCGCTCAGCGTATCGTTGTCGTTGCCGCCAACCAGCGAGTCATTGCCGGCATTGCCGATCAGCGAATCATTGCCGTCGCCGCCCAGGATGGTGTCGCCGAGCGACCCGCCGCTGAAGGTATCCGCGCCGTCCCCCGCATCGAGATCCATGACGGTGCTGACGCTGGTCAGGGTAACGACATCGTTGTTCACGGTGCCCGTCAGGGTCAGCGTCGTCAGCTCGATGACGTTGGTGATGCTGAGGGCAGAGGCGCCGGTGAGCTGGATCACGCCGGTGCTGGACCCGGCATCGGCCTCGATCGTGTTGAAGTCGGCAAGCTGGACGTTGGTCAGAGTGAGTGTGGAAGCATCAAGCGCGAGGTTCTCGAAGCTGCTGATCGTCGCGGCGCTGATGTTCTGCAAGCCCTGGGCATCCAGCGTGTCGGTGCCAAGCCCGCCATTGATGATCGTGCCGGCGGCGGCGCCGGAAACAAGGAACAGGTCATCGTCCTCCCCGCCGTCGAAATTGCCGAGGCTGAGGACCGCGATGGTGTCGTTGCCTGCGGCGCCGGTGACGAGGTCCGCGCCGCCACCACCCGAAAGCGAATCGGCGCCGATACCGCCGCTCAGCGTATCGGCCAGGGCATCTCCGCCGATGAGCGTATCGTTGCCGGAACCGCCCACCAGGCTGTCGGTCCCGGTGCCACCATTGATGCTGTCGTCGCCAGCATTGCCGATCCCGGTGTCGTTGCCGGTGCCCAGGGTGATGCTGTCGTCGCCGTCGCCCGTGGTGATGGCATCGTTGCCGTTGCCGGAATCAATGACGATGTCTGTCTTGATGACCAGGCCGCTGGTCGTGAAGATCAGATTGTCGGCGACGGCGGCGCCGGTGACCTGCAGCGTCGTCAGCGCGATGACGTCCGTGGTGGCGGCGTTGCTGCCACTGGCGATGACCAGCACGCCGTCGGTCGCGCTGCCATCGGCCGTGATGGTGGCGAAGTTTGCCAGCTGGCCCGCGGTCATGGTCAGGGTGCCGGAGTCGAGCGCCATGGCTTCAAGGCCGATCAGCGTGGCGCTGGTCAGGTTGATGAAGCCCTGCGCCTCCAGCGTATCGGTGCCACTGCCCCCGGCGATGGTCGTGTTGAGACCGGCGGAGGAGACCAGGATCAGGTCATTGTTGGCGTCGCCGTTGACGTTGTCGCCGAGCGACGCGGTCAGCGTGTCGTTGCCGTCCCCGCCATTGACGACATCGAGCCCGCCGCCGCCGTCGATCGAATCACCGCCGCCGCCGCCATTCAGCACGTCATCGCCGAGCCCGCCGGTAATGGTGTCGGACCCGGCAGCCGGGAAGCTGCCCAACGGGTCGGTCACGACGCCGACGCTGATGAGGCCCGGCGTGATCGTGTCGTTGCCAGCGGTGCCGGTGAAGGTGGGCATGTCCGTGGTCTCCCTGCGGTCCTCAGTCTCACCACAGGATGACCGTGCTGTAACCGGTAGACATCGCGTGAACGGACGAACGACCCTCTCACGTTCTCGCGAGCATGAAATGGTTTTCCCGCGACGCTGGTGCCGGCAGACGCCGCTGCAAGCGCGGCGTCATCCCGAGGCCCGATGGCGTCGTGCCGGGTGCGCCACGCGCCGTCACCTCGCCGGATGTATCCGCGGCCGCGGCGCCACCACCGCCCGCTCCGCCTCCACCTCCGCCTGCAGTGCCTGCATCCGCGCCGTGTTCCGCGCCGCATAGGCGCGGTAGGCCGCCGGATCCGCCGCGCGCCAGTCGTAGAAGCCGAGGCCCGCTTCGGCGCCCGCTTCGCCCCGCGCTGGCAGACCGGCCAGCCAGGGGGCGGCGTGCCCCTCGTGGTGCAGCACGGGGACGATCTCCGCCTGCACCGTCGTGTGGGTGCCTGTGCCGGAGAGGTCCTTCTGCTCGACCAGGCCCGTCACGCACATGCGCGGCGCCAGCAGGCGGCGGATCATCAGGTCGACGGTCGCGATGTCCACCGCGCCCTCGGCCACCATCCAGTAGGCCTCGTTCGCCATGGCGTGCTGCAGGCGGTTCACCAGGCCGCCGGCGATCGGCTTCTTCAGGCGCAGCGTCTGCTTGCCCGTCCGCGCCATCACCGCTTCCAGCGCGTCCAGCATCGCGGGGTCGGACTGCCGCACCGCGATGAGTTCGACGAAGGGCATGGTGTCGGCCGGGTACATGTAGTGCAGGCCGCAGAAGCGCTCCGGACGGCGCAGACCGTCGGCGAGGTCCTGCAGCGGCAGGGTCGAGGTGTTGGAGGTCACGATCGTCCGCCCGCCCCAGGCCGCCTCCACCGCCGCCAGGAACTGCCGCTTCAGCGCCATCTCTTCCGGGATGCTTTCGATCAGCAGGTCGGGAGGGGCGCTGGCCGCCGGGTCGAGGCCGATGCGCCGAACGCCCTCCGGCAGGCCGGGCTTCGGCGTGCCGGGGTCGCGGCCCATCAGCCAGGTCTCGTAGCCGGCCGCGACGAGACTCCGGACGATGCCGAGCCCCATCGCCCCGCCGCCGGCGACACAGATGCTGCCGATCCCCATCATGCCCGTCCCTCCATCATCCCGGACAGGGTCGCGGCCCCGGCCCTGCCGCACAAGCTTGCAGGCGCGTGCGGGGCGCGCCATCAGCGCCGCATGACCGCCGAGGCCGATGCGCTGCGCCGGGTGAGCATCGTCACCGTCACCCATGACAGCGCGGGGGTGCTGCCAGGCTTCCTCGGCGCCTGCCCGGACGGCGCGGCGGTGATCGTGGTGGACAATGCCAGCGGCGACGCCGGCGCGGACCTTGCGGAAACCGCCGGCGCCCGGGTGATCCGCAGCGGGCGCAACCTTGGCTTCGGGGCGGGCTGCAACCTCGGGCTGACGGCGGCGGGGACGGAATTCGTGCTGCTCGCCAACCCGGATGCGCGCCTTTCGGCCGGCGCGATCCGCGCCCTGGTCGCGGCGGCGGACGCCTTCCCGGATGCGGCGATCCTGGCGCCGCTGATCCGCGACGCGGCGGGCGCGCCGGTGCGGTCCTGGGATGCCGGGCAGGTCCGCCGGCGCCGCCTGCGCCGCGACCGTCGCGCGGATCCCTGGCCGGAGGGCCCGCTCTGCGCCGAGCATGTCTCCGGCGCCTGCATGCTGGTCCGCACCGCGGACGGCCTGCGCTTCGACGAGGGGTTCTTCCTCTACTACGAGGATGACGACCTCTGCGCCGAGGCCCGCCGCAGTGGCCGCTCCGTCGTGCTGGTCCCGGCGGCGGAGGTCACGCATGCCGGCGGCACCTCCTCGGCGCCCTCGGCCGCGCTCTCGGCCTTCAAGGCACGGCACATGGCCTGGTCGCGGCTACGCTTCGCCGCCAAGCACGCCGGCCCGGCCGAGGCGCGGCGGGAGGCCCGGGGCCGCCTGCGGCACCATGCCGGCAAGGCGCTCGGCCATGCGCTGACCCTGAGGGGCGACAAGCTGCGCGCCGACCTCGCGAGCCTCGCCGGCACCCTGGCCTGGCTGCGCGACCCCGACCGGGCGCCGATGCGTTGACGACAAATCCATGGCATCCGGTCTAGGATCGCGGCGACATCGAGGGGAGCATCGCGTGGCGGACACGGGCGATCGTCTGGGCATCCTGGAGCAGCGCCGGATCGAGGCGGCCTTCGCCAAGGGCATCTTCGAGGAAATGGCCGCGACCATCGGCGCAGAGCAGGCCAAGGCCATCCTCACCCGCGCCGTGATCAAGCTGGCGCAGGAAGCCGGGGCGGCGATGGCCGCCGAAAGCCCCACCGGTCCCTCCATCGCGCATTTCGATGCGATCCAGGCGCTGTGGACCAAGGGCGACGCGCTGCGCATCGAGAAAATCCGCGCCGACGAGACCCATTACGAGTTCAACGTCACCCGCTGCCGCTATTCGGAAATGTACCGCGCCATGGGCCTCGCCGAACTCGGCGCGGTGCTGTCCTGCAACCGGGACGGCGCCTTCTGCGAAGGCTACGACCCGGAGATGAAACTCACCCGCACCCAGACCCTGATGGGCGGCGCCAGCCATTGCGACTTCCGCTACGTGAAGCGGAAGGCTGGCTGAGCGAGACCGCCGGACGGACCCACGCGATGCCGCTGACCTATCTGCTGCACCTGACCGACCTGCACCTGCCCCCGCCGGGGGAGACGGTCTACGGGACGGACACCGCGCTGCGCCTCGACGCCGTGCTGGCCGACATCGCCGCGCGCCACGGACCGGGCAAGGACATGCCCGCGCCCGAATTCGCCGTGATCACGGGCGACCTGACCCGGGACGGGGAGCCGGCCGCCTATGCCAGGCTGCGCGCCGCGCTGGAGCGGCTGCCCTGCCCGACCCACCTGATGCTGGGCAACCACGACATCCGGGAGAATTTCCGCGCGGCCTTCCCCGAGGCGCCCGTCGATCCGAACGGCTTCGTGCAGCAGGCGGTGATGTCCTCGGCCGGGCTCTGCCTGCTGCTCGATACGCTGAACCAGGGCCATTCGGATGGGCGGCTCTGCGAGCAGCGGCTCGGCTGGCTCGCGGCGCAGCTTGCCGGCAGCGGCGACACCCCGGTGCTGCTCTTCATGCACCACCCGCCGATGGCGGTCGGCATCGCCGGCATGGATGAGATCGGCCTCAAGGACGCCGACGCGCTGTGGTCCGTGCTGGCGCCGCACCGGGCGCGCATCCGCCACATCTTCCACGGCCACCTGCACCGGCCCATCGCGGGGTCCTGGCACGGCATCCCGGTCTTCTCGCTGCGCGGGTCCGCCTTCGACGTCGCGCTCGACCTCGCGCCGCCGCCGCGCAAGCTGAGCGTGGAGGCGTCGAAAACGCCCTGCTACGCCGTCCTGCGCTTCACCGAGGACAGCATCGTCGCGCATACCCGCGCGCTGCTGCCGACCTAGACCATGATCCGCGCGCACAGAAGCGCGGATCATGGTCTAGGCTCCTGATGCGTCGCGTGATTCACGCTTTCGGTGATGCCACCTCCGGCGATCACGCTCTAGGATCCGACCATGCCCGAAGGGATGACCGGCGTCGTCCTGCCGCACCCGAAGCTGCGCGCGCTGCTCGCCGACGATTGGAAGGCGGTGGACCCCGACCTCCCGCCGCTGCTCGAGATGCTGTTCGAACGCAGCGCTGGTGAGGACTGG
>JAIYAI010000706.1 GCA_027489135.1 Acetobacteraceae bacterium | reverse complement strand
GGCCGCGGCGCGGCGACGGGGCCTGGCGCGGCGGCGTTCGGGTGGGGCGCGCGGGTCGGGTCCCGGCCTTCAGGCGAAGGCCGGGCCGGTAATTCGCAGGTTAACCACCACGCGGACCATGGCGCCTTATGCGGAGACGGGGGCACCCGGGTCAAGCATCGGGCACCTTGAAGCAAGACCGTCGCGCCCAATCTGGCTGGGTCGTTCCGCCCGCAGCCGTGAGATGCCACCCTGACCGACATTCCCAATGCCGATCTGTCCGAGCTGATCGGCCGCATCTACGACTGCGCCCTGGAGCCCGAGGGCTGGACCGACACCATCCGCGTCATCTGTACGACACTCGAATGCGTCGCGGGGCAGCTCTACACGATCGACCTCGGCTCCGGCCGGCACGGCTTCCACCGCGGCTGGGGCGAGCCGCCAGAAATGACCCGCATGCTCGTCGAGCGCTACGCGGAGGAGAGCGCGGCCTGGCAGCGCCAGGCGCTGGCGGCGCGGGGCCCGGGCACCGACCTCGACGAGCCGCTGGTCATGCGGCGCATGCCCGGTGCGGAGGCGCTGTTCGATACGCCCCTCTTCCGCGACTGGGCCGGGGCGATGGGCTACTGCGACAACCTCACCAGCGTGCTGCTGCAGCGACGGGAGCGGGCCGGCCTGCTCGGCCTGGCGCGGCACGAAAGCGTCGGCCCGGCCACGGACCGGGAGGTGGCGCTGCTCCGCCTGCTGGCGCCGCACCTGCGCCGCGCCGTCGCCATCGGCGACCTGCTGGACATGCAGGCGCTGGAGACGGCGGCCCTGCACGACAGCATGGATGGGCTGAGCGTCGGCATCGGCGTGGTGGCGGCGGACGGCGCGATCCTGCACGCCAATGCCGCGGCGAAGGCGATGCTCGACGATGCCCAGGGCCCGATCCGCCGGTCGCACGACGGACGCCTCGCCGGACGCCGCGGCGGGGCGACGGAGGAACTGCGCGGGGCCATTGCCGCCGCCGCGGAGGGCGCGACCCGCATCGGCGGCGCCGGGATCGGCGTTGCGCTCGGCACAACGGAGGGACTCGATCCGGCAGCGGTGGCGCATGTGCTGCCCCTGGCCGGGGGAAGCGGGCGCCGCGGGCTGATGCCACGGGCCGCCGCCGCGGTCTTCGTGTCCGCGCCGCGGGCCGCGACGCCGGCGGTGACGCTCGACGCGGTGGCGCGCAGCCTCGGCCTGACGCCGGCCGAGGCGCGGCTGCTGGGCCGCCTGGTCGCCGGCGACAGTGTGACGGAAGCAGCCGTGACGCTCGGCGTCGCCGCCTCGACGGCAAGGACCCATCTGAACCGCATCTTCGGCAAGACCGGCACGAGCCGCCAGGCCGAGCTCGTGGCGCTGGTAGCGAAACTGGCCGTGCCCGTCCGCGGGGCGTGACCCTCAGCCAAGCACGGCCCGGGCGTTCGCCTCGTCCTGGGCAATTGCGACCTTCAGCGCCTCCAGCCCGTCGAATTTCGCGTCCGGCCGCAGGAAATGCACCAGGCGCACGCGGATCTGCCGGTCGTAGAGGTCGCCGGAGAAATCGAAGATGAAGACCTCGAGCCGGGTCTGCGGATCACCGCCAAGGGTCGGTCGGCGGCCGATATTGGCGACACCCTTCTTCTCGGTGCCGTCCGGCAGCGCGACGGTCACGGCATAGACGCCGCGGGCCGGTTCCAGGTGCCGGCCGATCCAGAGATTGGCGGTGGGCCAGCCCAGCACGCGGCCCAGCTTGTCGCCATGCACGACCGGGCCGCAGACCTCCCAGGGCCGGCCCAGCATCGCCGTCGCGCGCTCTGGATAGCCGTCCTGCAGGGCGCGGCGGATGCGGGTGGAGGAGATCGGGCCCTGCGCGTCCGCGACAGGCGGCACGACGGTCAGGCCGATGCCGCGCGCCTCGGCAAGGTCCCCGAGCACAGCCGCATCGCCGCCGCGGCGATGCCCGAAGGCGAAGTCGGTGCCGCAGGAGAGGTGCTGGGCGCCGAGGCCCTGGTGCAGCACCTCCTCGACGAAGGCCTCCGCGGTGGTGGCGGCGAAGCCCTCGTCGAAGGGAATGGCCAGGACGAGGGAAACCCCGGCCTCGCCCAGCACGCGCACCTTCTCGGGCAGCAGGGTCAGGCGGAAGGGCGGGTCGTCGGGGCGGAAATGCTCGCGCGGATGCGGCTCGAAGGTGAGCGCCGCGAGGGGGGCGGCGGGGCGGGCGGCATGCGCGGCACGCAGGACGGCGAGATGCCCGCGATGCACCCCGTCCATGTTGCCGAGCGCGACGGTCGCACCCCGGAGATGCGCGGGGACGGCGCGCCAGTCCGTCACCAGCACCGGCGCCGCCACCGGGGGAGCGTTCACTCGGCCGCGTCCCGCTGCGCGGCCAGCGCAGCGCGGGAGGGGACGGAGACGAAGGCTTCCCCTTCCAGCACGGGCTCGCCCTTGACGGTGCAGACGGTGCGCAGCGTGGCGCGGTGCTTTTCGGGGTGCAGGGCCATGACCTCGACGGTGGCGGTCACCGTCTCCCCGATCCGCACGGGGGCGCGGAACTTCAGGCTCTGCGACATGTAGATCGTGCCGGGCCCCGGAAGCTGCGTGCCCAGCACCTTCGTGATCAGCCCGGCGGCGAGCATGCCGTGGGCGATGCGTTCCTTGAAGATCGAGGTCTTCGCGTATTCCTCGTTCAGGTGCATCGGGTTGGTGTCGCCGGTCACGGCGGCGAAGAGCACGATGTCGGCTTCGGTGATGGTCTTGCCGAAGCTCGCCTTCTGGCCGACCGTGAGATCCTCGAAGAACAGCCCGTCCGACATGCGCGGGTGGCTCCTGCTGCGCTGCACCACCGAAGCGTCTAACGCTGGCGGGAAGCCCGGACAAGCGCCACCCCTGCCTGATCCCTGGGCAATCCCCGCCGGAGACCGCGCATGCCCCAGACCGAGATCGGCACCTCCGACCGCCTGCTGGCGGAGCTGCGCGGCTGGGTGGAACGCGAGACGCCCTCGACCGACCCGAAGGCGGTGAACGGGCTGCTGGACGTGGCGGAGCGCGAGCTGCGCGGCGTCGGCGCGCTGGTGGAGCGGCACCCCTCGGGCCGCGAGGGGTATGGGGATACGCTGATCGCGCGCACGCCCCCCGAGGCACCCTGGGGCGATGGTCCCTGCGTAATGGTCGCGGGCCATGTGGATACCGTCTGGGACCACGGCATGCTCGCGGGGCCGATGCCCTTCAGGATCGAGGGCGACCGCGCCTATGGCCCCGGCATCTATGACATGAAGGCCGGCAGCTTCATGGCCTTCCACAGCTTCCGCGAGATCCTGCGCCAGAAGATCCCGACGAAGCGGCCGATCACCCTGCTGCTGACCCCCGACGAGGAGGTCGGCAGCCCCACCAGCCGCGCCCATATCGAGCGCGAGGCAGAGCGCGCCGCGGCGGTGCTGATCCCCGAACCCGCGGGCGGGCTGACCGGCAGTTGCGTCACGGGCCGCAAGGGCACCGGCAGTTTCACGGTGAAGGTGCATGGCCGCAGCGCGCATGCGGGCGGGAACTGGAGCGAGGGGCGCAGCGCGGTCGTCGCCCTCTCCCGCCTGATCCTGACCATCCACGGCATGACCGATCTCGACCGCGGCGTGACCACCAACTGCGCACCGATCTGGGGCGGCACCCGGTCCAACGTCATTCCGCCCGAGGCCGGCTGCCGCGTCGATTTCCGCGTGCCGAGCCTGGAGGAGGGCGCGCGCGTCGTCGCCGCGATCCGTGCCCTGGCAGGGGAGCCGGAAGACGGCATCCGCATCGAGATCACCGGCGGCCTCAACCGCCCGCCCTTCCCGGAGACCGAAGCGACGCTGGCGCTGCACGCCCGCGCCCAGGCGCTGGCCCAGGCCGCCGGCTACGCGCTGCCGAAGCAGCACCGCGGCGGCGGGTCGGACGGGAATTTCACCGCGGTGATGGGCGTGCCGACGCTCGACGGCCTCGGCTGCACCGGGGCGGGGGCGCATGCGCCGACCGAGCATATCCGCTGGCCCGACCTCGCGCCGCGCTGCGCCGTGCTGTGCGGGCTGATGGAGACGCTCGGCTAGTGTCCTGCCCGCGACGTTCGTGGGTTCGCCCGCGAACGGAGCGGATCAGCAGGCCACTGAAACCATGAGCGAGTGTCCTGCCCGCGACGTTCGTGGGTTCGCCCGCGAACGGAGCGGATCAGCGGCCACTGAAACCATGGGCGAGTGGCCCGAGGACGAAGTCCGCAGGACTTCGGAATCGAGACACTAGAAGAAATCCGCCTGGTCGCGCTTCAGCAGCAGCGGATAGGCGCGCGGCGCGCGGTTGCCGCCGGCGGCGGCATCGGCCAGCGCGTCCAGCCAGCCGGCGAACCAGGCGCGGCCGAGATGGCCGGTGTTGGGATAGGGATTCTCCAAGCAGGACGCGCCCTCGCCGAAGGCGGTGCGGCCGGCGGCGTAGAAATCGTCGGTGACGCGACGATCCTCGGGATCGACGTTCTCGGGCATGGCGGCAGCGTCCTTCGCAGAGCTCGGGCAGGCAACCCCCCGCCCCATCCGCGCTCCATATGGGGCGTATCCGGGCGGCCACATCACGGCGGGCCTGACAGGGTCGCGCCGGCATGGCTTAGTGCGCGCCGATGCGCCGCCGCAAGGGCCGCGATGGAGGACCAGACATGCCGCATGCCCTGATCGTCGGCGCGGGGGATGGCTTCTCGGCCTCCGTCGCGCGCGTCCTGGCGCGGGAGGGCTACGCGGTCTCGCTGGCCGCGCGGCGGACCGACAAGCTCACGGCACTGTGTGCGGAGACGGGTGCGGTCGCCTTCGCCTGCGACGCTTCGGATGCGGCCGAGGTCGCCGCGCTGTTCGATGCCGCACCCGAGTCCGAGGTGGTGCTCTACAATCCCTCCTACCGCACCCGCGGCCCGATCGCGGAGCTCGACCCGGCCGAGGTGCAGCGGAGCCTGCAGGTCTGCGCCTTCGGGGCCTTCCTGGTCGCGCAGCAGGCGGCGCGACGGATGGAGAAGGCGGGGCGCGGGACCATCCTGCTGACGGGCGCGAGCGCCGGCGTGAAGGGCTATCCGCAGTCCGCGCCCTTCGCCATGGGCAAGTTCGCGCTGCGCGGCCTGGCGCAATCCATGGCGCGGGAGCTGCACCCCAAGAACATCCACGTCGCGCACATCGTCATCGATGGCGGCATCCGCAGCGCGCGGCGGCCGGAGACCGGGGACGACACGCTGCTCGACCCCGACGCGATCGCCGAGACGGCGCTGCACCTGATCCGCCAGCCGCGCAGCTCCTGGAGCTGGGAGATCGAGGTCAGGCCCTGGGTGGAGAAATTCTAGGCCGCGGGCGGCAGACCGCCCAACGGCATAGCCTCGAGCACGACTGGTGGCACAGGTCGCTACGAACTACTCCGCGGTCCGATTTGGCCTCGCGCGAATCGAACTGCAGAAGTTATCTTTCTCCCATGAGGTGGTGAGGTCCGCATGAGTGGGACAGAGGTAATCGGGACGAGAAACGCTGATGCACCGAAAGGCTCGGATGAACGACGCCGACGCGCGTTGATGGCTGCGTGGACGAAAGCGAACGGCAAGAACGACGCGCTAAATCCCTATTCGCGACTGAACTATGACGTGCCTGAAGTGACGCTCCCAACCGACGCGCCTCTTCCCAAAGTCGCGGTAGACCTGGACTACGACGCTCGGAAACGTATCCAGCAAGCCATCGTTGCGAGACAGGGACAGGGAAAATTCAGAGGGGGGCTGCTCCGTGCATATGACTCGACTTGCGCGGTAACAGGGTGCGTCGAGGAAGAGGTGTTGGAGGCCGCCCATATCAAGCCACACCTTGGTCCGCACACGAATAGCGTGACCAATGGATTGCTATTGCGGGCCGACATTCATACCCTTTTCGACCGAAGCCTGCTGAGTTTCGATAGTGCGTCCTCGCCGCCAAAGGTCGTGGTTGCACCGAGTGTGCGGGAACCCGCCTATCGCTTGTTGCACGGGAAGCCGTTGCGTCCGCCCATAGACCCGAGTTTTGCGCCGAACACGGCCGCTCTACTTGGACACCGTAAACTGTGTGACTGGTAGTAGCGCAGGGTCTTGCAGATGGCCGGTCAGCGGCGCGGCTACTCCCGATGAAATCCTACACTTCGTGCTTGTTCGCAGATCCTGGTGATCGGCTTATCGCACCGTCTCATTGAGAGCCCAGTCTCGAAACAGGGCGAGATCGATGTTGCCGCCGCAGAGCACGAGGCCGACGCGGCGGCCCGCCATCGCGTCCTGCTCCGCGATCAGCGCCGCCAGCGGCGCCGCCCCGGCGCCCTCCGCCAGGTTGTGGGTATCCTGCCAGTAGGCGCGGATCGCAGCGGCGATCGCAGGGTCATCGACGGTCACGATGCGTGACGCGCCCGCGCGGATCATCTCGAGCGCCGCCGGGTCGGGGATGCGCGTCGCCATGCCGTCGGCGCGGGTATTGGCGCTCGGCGTCGTGACCAGCGTGCCCGTCATGACGGAGAGCGCATAGGCCGGCGCCTCCGTGCTCTGCACGCCGATGATCTCGGTCGAGAGGCCCAGCAGGTCGCGCGCCATGATGCAGCCGCAGATGCCCGAGCCAAGCCCGATCGGCACGTAGAGCGCATCCAGCGGCGGCGCGGCGCGGAAGAATTCCAGCGCATAGGTGGCGACGCCCAGCACCAGGTCCGGCGCGAAGGAGGGCGCGAATTCCAGCCCCCGCTCCGCGCCCATCTGCGCCGCCGCCTGGCGCGCCACGTCGAAATCCGCGCCGTGCTCGATCAGCACGGCACCCTGGGCGCGCATCGCCGCGTTCTTCTCGACGCTGTTGCCGTGCGGCACGACGATGGTGACCGGCACGCCCGCCCGCGCGCCCGACCAGGCCAGGCTCTGCCCATGGTTGCCGCGCGTCGCCGAGATGACGCCGGCGACCCCCGGCCGGTCGCGTTTCAACGCATGCATGTAGGTGACGCCGCCGCGCACCTTGAAGGCGCCGGTCGGCGTGTGGTTCTCGTGCTTGACCCAGACCTCGCAGCCCGTGCGGGCGGAGAGCAGCGGCCAGTGGTGCTGCGGCGTCGGCGGGAAGGCGGCGTGGACGAGGGCGGCGGCCTCCTCCAGCGCGGGCAGGTCGAACATCGGCGTCTCCGGACAGGATCGGCAACCCCGCGCGGGCGGGAGGCGTTTAGGAGACCGATCTTAGCGGAGTCGCCCAGCATGACCATCGACAGCGCCGCCTGGACCGGGCGCGAGGATCCGAATCCCGCCGCCCCGCAGGTCTGCGGCAGCTTCCACGGCAAGGAGCAGATGGAGGAGGCGATCATGCGCCTCGCCGGCAGCGTCTTCGACCGCTCGCAGATCTCCGTCCGCGTGCCGGGACAGGAGGATCCGCGGAGCTACAGCAGCGCCGAGACCCCGGTGCAGGAGGACGACGCGCGGACCCTGCGCACCCTCGGCACCAGCACGGCAGGGGCGGCGCTGGGCATGGCGGCCGCGGGGGTTGTGATCGCCTCCGGCGGCGCGGCGCTGCCGGCGGTCGCCGCGGCGGCGGCGGCAGGTGGTGCGGCGGTTGCGGCCGGGGAACTGGCCGGCGCCGCCGCGACGCCCGATGGCGCGACGCCGCAGCAGCACGCGGCGGATCATGGGGAGGGCGTGATCGTCATGGTCTCCGCCGATACCGCGGAGCGCCGGTCGAAGGCGGAGGAGATCCTGCGCGCCGCCGGGGCCACACGGGTCTGGCGCCAGGACACCGCCTGACGCCGAGACGGGCGCGCCGTCGGCCCTGGGTC
>JAIYAI010000609.1 GCA_027489135.1 Acetobacteraceae bacterium | reverse complement strand
GTCGTCTCGCGCAGGTTGGAAACCGTCGCGCGCAGGTCGCGCAGCAGGGGCACGAGCTCGGCCTGCAGGTCGGCGGTGGTGCCGCGCGCGGTGCGCAGCGTCTGCTCGATCTGCGTCAGGCTGCCGGGCAGCTTCTGCATCGCCGCGCGCAGCTCGGCGGAGGCGGCGGAGACATTGGCGAGGGTCTGCTTGGTCTCCCGCCCGGCCAGCAGGCCGCGCGCATCGGTCATGGCGCCACGCGCCTCGGTCGCCGCGCTGCGCAGCTCGGCCACCAGCGCGCGGACTTCGCCTGCCACCTGCGGCAGGTCGGCGCCCTCCGCGGCGCGGCGCAGGGACTGCAGCAGCGTGGCCGCATCGACCAGCACGCGCTGCACGTCGCCGCCGTCCAGCTCCCGCCGCAGGTCGAGGATCAGGCCGCTGAGATTGGTGACGAGCGCCGGCAGGTCGGCGTCCTTCAGCCGCTGCAGCAGGTCCTCCGCCACGGAGGTCACCTGTGCGACGGTGGAGGGGATGGACGGCACGTAGGGGAATTCCGGCCCCCAGGGCACCTCCATCGCGGGGTAGCGCTCCGGGTTGACGAAATCGAGTTCGAGGTAGTTCACCCCGGTGATGCCCTGTGCCGCGATGCGCGTGCGCAGGCCGAGCTTCACCGCTTCCTGCATCGACGGCACGTCGCCGAGCCGGTTCTCGTCCACCGCGAAGCGCACGAGCACCAGCTGGAAGGCGCCGACGAAGGGCTCGCCCTCGGGCCGGCGATACTCGGCGGAGACGAGGCCGATGAAGGTGACGCGGCCGATCGCGACGCCGCGGTAGCGCACGGGCGCGCCGACATCGAGGCCCTGCACCGATTCGCGCAGATAGGTCTCGAAGATGAGGTCGCTGCTGCTGAGCCGGCTCGCCGTGAAGAACAGCGTGAAGCCGACCGCCAGCACGAGGCCGACGACCACGAGAAGCCCGACGCGCAGCTGCAGCCTGCGGGAATCCGCCATGCGTCAGGGGGTCTCCGTCGCCGGATCGTTCATGCCAGAGGGTCGCGGCGGAATTGTGCCGGTCATTCCACGGCGTTCCGGCGGACATGTGCCGGTCATTCCATGGCTTCCCGGCGGAAGAAGGCGCGCACCGTCGGGTTCTCGCTCGTGTCGCGCAGCACCCGCGGGTCGCCCTCGGCGATCATGCCCTTAGCCTCCTTGTCGAGCATGATGCAACGGTCGCCGATGGCGAGGATCGATTGCAGTTCATGGGTGACGACGACGAAGGTGGTGCCGAGTTCCTCCGCCAGTTGCCGGATCAGCCGGTCGAGCCCGGCCGAGGTGATCGGGTCGAGCCCCGCCGAGGGCTCGTCGAGGAACAGGATCGGCGGGTCGAGCGCCATGGCGCGGGCGATGCCGGCGCGCTTGGCCATGCCGCCCGAGATCTCCGCCGGCAGGCGCAGCGCCGCGTCGCCGAGCCCGACCAGGCCGAGCTTCGCCCGCGCGACCAGGGCGCGGGCCTCCTCCGGCAGGTCGGTATGTTCCTCGAGCGGGACGGAGACGTTCTCGGCCAGGGTCATGGAGCCGAAGAGGGCTCCCGACTGCCACATCACCCCGATGCGCCGCAGCATGTCCCGCCGTGCTTCCCCGGCGAGACCCTCCACATGCTGGCCCAGGATCTCCACCCGTCCCTCGGCCGGCGGGTAGAGGCCGATCATGTGCTTGAGCAGGGTGGACTTGCCGCAGCCCGATCCGCCGAGGATGACGAAGACCTCGCCGCGCCGGACCTCGAAGGAGACGTGCTCGAAGATCGTCCGGCCGCCGAAGCGGGCGGCGAGGTCGGTGACGGTTATCACGGTCTCGGCCGGCATCACCAGCCGAGCCGGAAGAACAGGATGGCGAAGACGCCGTCGAGCAGCACGATGCTGATGATGCCGCCCACCACCGCCGCGGTCGCCGCATCGCCCACCGCGCGGGGGCCGCGCCCCGCGGAGAGGCCCGCGCGGCAGCCGACGAGCCCGATCGCCAGGCCGAAGACCGCCGCCTTGAACAACCCGCCCGCGAGGTCGCCGAGCGACACCCATTGCTGCAACTGATTGGTCACCGCCACGGGCGGGAAGCCCAGCGACATCATCACCCCGGTCATGCCGAGCAGGCCCGAGAGGTTCATCACCAGCGCCAGCACCGGCATGACCAGGATCGCCGCCACGACGCGCGGCATCACCAGCCAGGCCATCGGGTCGATGCCCATGATCCGGAGCGCGTCGATCTCCTCGTTCACCGTCATGGTGCCGAGTTCGGCGGCATAGGCGCTGCCGGTACGCCCGGCGAGGATGACGGCCGCCATCAGCGGCCCGAGTTCGCGCAGCAGGGAGATGCCGACGAGGTTCGGGATGAAGACCTCCGCCCCGAAGCGGCGCATCGGGATGGAGGACTGGAAGGCCAGGATCAGCCCGATCAGCACGCCGAGCAGCAGGGTGAGCGGGAAGGCGCGCAGCCCGGCCTCGTCCAGGTGGCGAAGCAGTTCGGCGATGCGCAGGCGGCGGGGACTGAGCGCGGTGCCGGCACCCGAGATCAGCGCGCCACCGAGGAAGGCGACGCCATCCAGCGCGTCCCGCCCGCGCTGCAGCGTCGCGTGGCCGAGCGCACCGAGCCAGGGCAGCGGGCGCGGCGGCGCCGGGGCAGGGCCTGCCAGCGCACGGCGCGTCCGCTCCAGCACCTGCCCCGCCGGGCTGTCGGGCGCGAGGCCGTCGAGCCGCGTACCCTCGCCGCCGAGATGCTC
>JAIYAI010000074.1 GCA_027489135.1 Acetobacteraceae bacterium | reverse complement strand
CGCGCCATCAGCACGTCGCCGAGCAGCATGATCACCGCGACCTCCGCGATGATCGCCATCGCCAGCGGCCCCGAGACCGGGCCCGGCGGCAGCAGCGAGAGCAGCAGCGGCGGCCCGAGATACCCGACATTGCCGAAGCTGGCCGCGGCGCCGATGCCGGCCGCCGATTGCGCCGCGTGGTCCCGTCGGCGCAGCATCAGCCAGGCGAGGCCCATGACGCTGAACAGCACCGCCATGCAGCAGGCGAGGTAGGCGGCAAAGAAGGACGGGATGAAGACCTCGGCCAGCGGCTGGTTCGCCATGATCCTGAGCAGCATGGCCGGCAGGGCGAACATGAAGGAGAAGGCGCCCACCGCCTCCACCATCACGGGGGGCGCGAGCCGCGTCTTCGCCGCCGCCAGCCAGCCCAGCCCGATCACCGCGAAGATCGGCAGGCAGAGGGAGAGGAGGCCGAGCACCCTGTTACTTAGCGTGATGTTCCGGCGGATTGCACCCCCGGGGGGTGCCAAGCATAGTGCTGTTTCCGCGACTCCCGAGGATCCTGCGCCGATGACCAGCACGCTCCATCGCCGTCCCCTGCTTCTGGTCGGTGGCGGGGTGGCCCTGTCCATGCCATGGATCCGCGCCGGCCGGGCGCAGCAGACCTATGAATGGGTGGCGGGGTCCGTCGGCGGCGGCTGGTACACCATGGCGGCCGGCCTCTCGGCGCTGATCAAGGACGAGAACGCGGACATCCAGATCCGCGTGGTGCCCGGCGGCGGGCTGGCGAATTCCACCCGCGTCAACCGCAACCAGTCGCCGATCGGCTGGGGCATCGACACCTTCGCCGCCTCCGCCCGCAAGGGGGAGGAGCCCTACACCGAGAAGCACGAGAACCTGCGCAGCCTCGGCACCGGCTATTCGCCGACGGAGCATCACTTCCTCCGCAAGACCGATGGCGGGCCGGAGGACATGCGGGCGATCCTGACGCAGCGTGGCCTGAAGCTGGCCGCGCCGCAGCGCTCCTCCACCGACGAGATGACCCTGCAGCGGATCCTGAAATTCCTCGGCACCTCGCCGGACAAGATCCGCGCGGAGGGCGGCACCTACCGCAACGGCAGCTATGCCGATATCGGTAGCGCCTTCTCCGACGGGCAGGTGGATTATCTCTATGTCGCGCTGGCACGGCCGGCGGCGATCATCACGGAGATCGCGCAGGGCCGGCGCGGCGGGCGCCTCGTGGCCTTCCCCGACGACGTGCGGGCACACCTGATCAAGGACTACGCCTACACCCAGGGCGTGATCCCGGCGGCGACCTATCCGCAGCTTCAGTCGGCCGACGTGCCGGTGACGATGATGGACAGCGTCATCATGGTGAACGAATCCCTGCCCGACGAGGTCGCCTATCGCATCACGCGCACGCTGATCCGCAACAAGGGCCAGCGCCTGGTTTCCATCCACGCCTCCATGGGCGCGTGGGACCCGAAGGAGAGCGCGAAATACACAGGCCTGCCGCTGCATCCCGGCGCCGCGCGCGCCTTCCGCGAGGCCGGCGTCCTCTAGCCAGGTGCGGGACCTTCCCCGCTGGCTGAAGGCGGCGGTGACGCTCTGGCTCGCCGCCGCCTCCGCGATCCACCTCTATTTCGGCGGCTTCGGCTTTCCCGAGCCGATCACCATGCGGGGCTTCCACCTGCTGGTCTTCGTGCCGCCGCTCTTCCTGCTGTTCCCGGCCTTCGCGCGGTCCCCGCAGGCGCGCCCCAGCATCCCGGACTGGCTCTGGGTGGTCGCCGCCGCCGTGCCGCATGGCTGGGTGATGTGGCACGCCAATGCCGTCTCCGACCGGATGGAATACGTCGATCCCTTCGGTCCGGAGATGATGGTCCTGGCGGCGGTCTGCATCGTGACGCTGCTGGAGGCGACGCGGCGCGCGGTGGAGGTCGGGCTCGCCTGGATGGTGGTGGGCTCGCTCGCCTACATGCAGTGGGGGTACCTGCTCCCCGGCGTGCTGAACAGCCGGCCCTTCAGCCCGGCCGAGATCCTGGAAGCCGCCTGGCTGGTGCCGACGGCGGGCGGGGTCTACGGCCCGCTGACCGGCATCGTGGCGACCACCATCGCGGTCTTCATCGTCTTCGGCGCCTTCATGCAGGGCAGCGGGACGGGGCGCCTTTTCAGCAATCTCGGCGCGGCGGTGGCGGGGCGGTATTCCGGCGGGCCAGCGAAGGTGGCGGTGATCACCTCGGGCCTGTTCGGGACGATGAGCGGGTCCTCGGTTTCCAACGTTATCACCACCGGCGCCATGACCATCCCGCTGATGCAGCGCATCGGCTACCGCCCAGCAGTGGCGGGCGGGATCGAGAGCGCGGCCAGCGTCGGCGGGGCGCTGATGCCGCCCGTCATGGGCGCCGCGGCCTTCGTGATGGCGGAGATCACAGGGATCTCCTACGCCGAGATTGTGGTCGCGGCGGCGCTCGGCGCCGTCCTCTACTACTTCGCCATCCTCGCCGCTGTGCATTTCGAGGCGCGCGCCGCCGGCATGGCGCCGATGCCGCGCGCCGAGATCCCACCCTGGCGGGAGGTGCTGGCCGACATCCACCTGCTGCTGCCGATCGCGCTGCTGGTCTGGCTGATGACGGAGCGCTGGAGCGGCAACTACGCCGCCTTCTGCGCCACCGTCGCCATGGTCGCGGTGGCGATGCTGCGGCGGCGGTCGCGCATGTCCTGGCGCGACATCCTCGACAGCTTGGCCAATGCCGGGCTGACCATGGCACCGCTCGCGGTCTCGATCGCCGGCGCGGGCATCGTCGTCTCGGCGCTGACGGCGACGGGGATGGTCGTGGCGCTGGGGGGCATCATCAAGGACATCGCGGGCGGCAGCTTCCCGCTGCTGCTCCTGCTGCTGGCGACGACGGTGCTGGTGCTGGGGATGGGGCTGCCGACCACACCCAGCTACATCATCGCGGCCGCCATCGGCGTGCCGCAGATCCTCGATCTCGGGACGAAGGCGCTGGGGCTGTCGCCGGCGGAGCTGCTGCTGCCGGCGCATCTCTTCATCTTCTACTTCGCGGTGCTGGCCGATGCCTCGCCACCGGTGGCGGCGGCGGCCTTCGCCGCGGCGGCGATCGCCAAGGCGAGCCCGCTGATGACCAGCATGCACGCGACGCGCCTCGGCATCGCCGGCTTCACCGTGGGCTTCGCCTTCCTCTACGACCCCGGGATCATGTTGCGCGGCGATGCCTGGGGCGTCGCGCTCGCGGTGCTGATCCAGGTCGGCGCGTTGACCGCCATCGCCGCGAGCTACGCCGGGTTCCTGCTGCGGCCGATGGGAGGCGCGCCGCGCGCGCTGCTGGCAGCCGCCGGCCTGGCTGCGGCGTTCTGGCACGGGATTCCGGACCTGGCGCGGCTCGGCCTCGCCCTCGGCGTGCCGGCGGCGCTGGCCTTGGTGCAGATCAGCCCATCACGCGCGCGATGACGGCGCCCATCATCCCATCACACGGGCTATGACGGCGCCCATCATTCCATGACACGAGCTATGACGGCGCCCATCAGTCCATG
>JAIYAI010000817.1 GCA_027489135.1 Acetobacteraceae bacterium | reverse complement strand
GGATTCGATGCGGCCCCCCCGTACGGCGCCGGCTGAGTCCAGGAGTTCGCGGCCATGCTGCCCACCGCCCCCGTCTTCTCCGCCCATAACGACGAGGAGGAGCCCTGGCGCCTCACGCGCCTCGTCCGCACCGATGCGCGGGTGCGCGAGCTGCTGCGCATCCTGACGCCAGACGAGGACGAGGGCGACGCCTCGGTCGGCGAGCGGATCTGGACCAAGCATGTGGTGCAGCTGCATGACGACCGCGGGCGGCTGCGCGTGCATGTCAGCGAGGGGCTCGGCAATTCCGGCTGGCTCGCGGTGATTGCGCTGACCCTCTCCCGCGCCTGGGACAGCGAGGACGAGAGCGACATCGACTTCATGGTCGAGGGCGAGCCGATCGCCTGGCCGATCAGCAACGTGCTGGCGGTGCCGTAGCGAGCGATCGTCCGAGGTGGCCTCACCGAGGATGTGAAACGCGCGCTGAAACCAACGGCTTGATCCATGAGCCGCGCTCCCGGGTGCGCGGATCATGGATCAAGCCGCCTACAGATCCTCCACCGTCGACCGTCCCGTCACCTGGCGCCAGTGGTGCCACAGCAGCCGCGCCGCGAGCGACCGCCAGGGCACCCAGGCCTGCGCCATCACCGCAAGGGCCTTCGGCGCCGGCCGCGCTTCCAGCCCGAACAGCTGCGCCGCGCTCGCCGCCAGCGCGATGTCGCCGGAGGGAAAGATATCCGGCCGCTGCTCCGCGAAGAGCAGGTGCACCTCCGCCGTCCAGGGCCCGAGCCCCTTTACCGCGGCGATATGTGCGACCGCCGCCTGCGTCTCCATGCCGCGCAGCGCGATGAAATCCAGGGTGCCGTCCAGGCAGGCACGCGCCAGGCTCCGCGCATGCGCCGCCTTCGGGCGTGAAAGGCCCGCCACGCCGCAAAGGGTCGCATCGTCCAGAGCCAATAGCCCCACCGGGTCCAGCGCACCCGGTACAGCCTCCAACCGCCGCCAGATCGCGGCCGCCGCCTGGTTGCTGATCTGCTGCCCGCAGATCGCGCGCAGCAGGCCTGGGAAGCCCGGCGCGCGGGTGCGCCAGGGCAACGGGCCGGCCGAGGGCTCGATGGTGCCGAAGCGCGGCTCCCGCGCAGCCAGCGCGGCGATGCCCGCCCGCGCCCAGTCTGGTGGAGCGAGGGGGGGCGGCGGGGATGCGGGGGAGGGGTGAAGCATCCCCGCCGCGTAGTCCGGCTGCGGGTGGGTTGGGGAGTGCCCCGCGCCGTTGCGCAGAGAATGGCCTCCGCATGTTGCAGCGCGAATACGCCCCGCGTTCCAGTGTGCAACGAATTGCAACGGGCGGGCCCTCGGTTACCGGGCGTAACAGCACGCCGCCCGGAGCGCCCGATTCCGCGCTATGTAACAGCCGCCATGGACCAGACCCTGCACATCATGGTCGTCGACGACGACCGCGAGATCCGCGACCTGCTCTCGAAGTTCCTGGAGCGCCAGGGCATGCGGGTCACCGCCGCCCGCGACGCGCGGGAGGCGCGCAAGCTCTGGCCGCTGGGTCGCTACCACCTGGTGGTGCTGGACCTGATGATGCCGGGCGAGTCGGGCCTCGATTTCGCGCGCTGGCTGCGCAGCCAGGAGGACGTGCCGATCGTCATGCTGACCGCGATGGCGGAGGAGACCGACCGGATCGTCGGGCTCGAGCTCGGCGCCGATGACTACGTCGCCAAGCCCTTCAACCCGCGGGAGCTGCTGGCGCGTATCCGTGCGGTGCTGCGGCGGACGGGGGCGGAGGGCGGTGGCGGCCCCACTGCCAAGGAGGCGCCGACCAAGGACATCCACTTCGCCGGCTGGACGCTGGAGCCGGGGCGGCGGCGCCTGCTCAACCCCGAGGGCGTCGAGGTGCCACTGACCGGCGGCGAATACGAGCTGCTCCAGCTGCTGGTCGAGCGCCCCAACCGCGTGCTGACCCGCGACATGCTGATGGACCTGCTGCGCGGCCGCCAGGCCGGGCCTTTCGACCGCGCCATCGACGTCGCCGTCTCCCGCCTCCGCCGGAAGTTGGAGGATGACGGGCGCAACCCGACGCTGATCAAGACGGTGCGCGGCGGCGGCTACGTGCTGGCGACGCCGGTGGAGAAGGCATGAGCACGACGGCCGGGACATCGGCCCCGGCGCGGCGCCGGCGGCTCGCCTGGCTCTGGCCGGCGAGCCTCGCCGGCCGGACCGCGCTGGTGCTGCTACTGGGGCTGACGCTGGTGCAGGGGCTCGGCCTGCTGATCCATGCGCTGGATCGGGTGGACCTGCAGAAGCTGGTGCAGGCCCGGGAGATTTCCGTGCGCAGCTTCGCGGCCTGGCGCACCGCGGTGCTGGCGCCGCCGGACCGGCGCGCGGCGATGCTGGCCGATCTCGACCTGCCGGACGGGCTTACCGCCACGATCGATGACAGGCCCCTGGCGCCTGACGACGCGCCGCCGCCGCCGATCCCGCTGGTGCGTCTCTACAGGCTCGAGGCGCTGATGAATGCCGGGCCGCGCGGCCTGCGGCCGCGCGAGGCGCGGGTCGGGCCGATCCACCCGCCGGGCACAGTGGCGGTCTCGCTGCGCCTGCCGGACGGGCCCTGGCTGAACCTGCGCATCCACCAGACGCCGCCGCGGCCCTGGCATTCCGAGACCTTCCTGGCCGCCTTCGCGGTGATGACGGCGACGGCGGCGCTGTTGACGCTCTGGGCGGTGCGGCGGCTGACGCGGCCGGTGCGCGACCTGGCGCTGGCCGCCGACAGGCTCGGCCGCGACGTCAACGCGCCGCCGCTGCCGGAGAGCGGACCCTACGAGGTGGCGAAGGCCGCGCATGCCTTCAACACCATGGCCGAGCGCATCCGCCGCTTCGTCGGCGACCGCACGCAGATGGTCGCGGCCATCGGCCACGATCTGAAGACGCCGATCACGCGC
>JAIYAI010000819.1 GCA_027489135.1 Acetobacteraceae bacterium | reverse complement strand
GCTGCACGCCTTCCACGCCGCCGGATTGCAGTGCCACATCCACACCAACGGCGACGAGGCGATCGAGGTCACGATCGACGCCATGGAGGCCGCACTGGCCCGCACGCCGCGCTGGGACCACCGGCATACGCTGCAGCACTGCCAGATGGCGGAGACGGCGCATTTCCGGCGCATGCGGGCCCTGGGCATCTGCGCCAACCTCTTCGCCAACCACATCTGGTACTGGGGGGAGCAGCACGCCGCGATGACCATGGGTCCGGACAAGGCGCGCCGCATCGATGCCTGCGCGACGGCGCTGCGGGAGGGGGTGCCGCTGGCGATCCACTGCGATGCGCCGGTCACGCCCATGGCGCCGCTCTTCACCGCCTGGTGCGCGGTGAACCGCCTGACGCCGCAGGGCCGCGTGCTGGGGCCGGAGGAACGCATCCCGGTCGACGCCGCGCTGCGCGCCATCACGCTGGGCGCCGCCTATACGCTGAAGCTGGATGGCGAGATCGGCAGCATCGAGGTCGGCAAGCGCGCCGATTTCTGCGTGCTCGGCGAGAATCCGCTGGCCGTGCGGCCGGAGGCGCTGAAGGACATCCCGGTCTGGGGCACCGTGCTCGGCGGCGTACCCTTCCCAGCGTGAGATCTTCTGCTGCCACGCGCACGCCGCTGACCGTGCTCGGCGGCTTCCTCGGCGCCGGCAAGACCACGTTGGTCAACGCGCTGCTGCGCCAGGCCGCGGGGTTGCGCATCGCCGTGCTGGTCAACGACTTCGGCGCAGTGAACATCGACGCCGCGCTGATCGAGAGCGTCGCCGGCGACACCATCGCGCTGACCAATGGCTGCATCTGCTGCGCCATCGGCGACGACTTCGTGGCCGGCCTGGCCTCGGTGCTGGAGCGTGACCCGCTACCCGGCCATATCCTGATCGAGTGCAGCGGCGTCGCCGACCCGGCCGGCATCGCCGCCATGGCGCAGGTCGATCCCGCGCTGACCCTGGCCGGCGTGGTCGTCGCCGTGGACGTGACTGGCATCGCCGCGCGGCTGCAGGACCCGCTGCTGGCCGATACCGTGCGGCGGCAACTCAGGCCCGCGGAGCTGCTGGTGCTGACGCGGACGGATCTCGCGCCCGATACCGCGGCGGTGGACGCGCTGCTGCGGCCGCTGGCACCGCGCGCCGCCATCGTTCCTGCGCCGCATGGCAACCTGCCCATCGCGGCGGTGCTGGGGGAGATGCACGACGGCGCGCGCTTCGCGGCCGTGCCGTCGCGCCATGCCGGGGACTTCGCCACGGTCACGCTCGTCCCAGCGCATCCCATCGACCTCGAACGGCTGCGCGCCACGCTCCACGCCGCGCCGGAGGGCCTGCTGCGCGCCAAGGGAATCCTGCCGCTCGCCGACGGCGCGCGCATCCTCGTGCAGCGCGTCGGCCGCCGCCTCGACCTGCTGCCGCATGACCGGGAAGGCCCCGCGGCGCTGGTGCTCATCGGCACCGGCACCGCGCCCTGGGACGCGGCGGACCTGCTCGCGCCGCTCGGGCTCAGATCGCCCGGAAGTAGTACTCGCCCAGCGTCTTGAAGCCGATCCGCACCAGCAGGATGGTGTTGCCGGCATAGGACTGTCCCGTCGACGGATTGTCCGCGTAGCGCTTGATGAAGCGACCGTCGATCAGGAAGCACTCGTCCTCGTAGACCAGGTTCGCCTGGATCAGCACGGGCCGGTCCAGCTTCAGGTCGTAGCGGCCGCTGACGCCGACGCGCCAGTTGTCGTTGATGCGGGCGAAGACGCCGCTGCTCACTTCCAGCCGCCGCTGCGAGGGGTTCAGGTACGGGACCGGCGGCGCGTCGAGGTAGCCGCCCGACAGCGACACGCGCCCGAGCGAGATGGTGCTGACCACGTCGGTGAAGGTCACGTTGAAGGGCTGGTCCGTCGCAGTGCGCACCCGGCCCATCGTCTCGAACCACGGTACCGGCGCGACGCGCAGCCGCGCCACGTTGTCGCTCCAGCGGTCCTGCAGGCCGGACAGCGGATAGGGATTCCAGCTCGGATTGCTCAGCGCATAGGACTTGCCGACGAGGCCCTCCACCTGGCCGCCATTCGGGAAGTACCAGGCGGCCCGAAGGCCGGCATCGACGCGGCTGCCGCCTTCCTGCCGGTCGCGGCCGTTGAAGCGGTTCAGCGCGAAGAGGTTGGCGTCGGTGAACTCGAAGTCGATCGCATCCTCGTTCGGCACCGTGGTCTGCCGGCCCGTATTGGGGCCGGTGACGAATTGCATGCGCGGCTCGATGATCTGCCGGCCCCATGCGCCGGCGTCACGCACGAGGGGATAGCGCCAGTCGAGCCCGACGCGGACATTGCCGATCGCCTGGGTGCCGTCAGCGTCGGGCAGGTTGATCGGCGGATCGCCCTGGCCGCGCGCGTAGTAGCCATAGAGGTCGGACTGCATGCGCATGGTCCAGACCTCGCCGAGGCGGCCGATCTCCGGGCGTTCCCAGCGCACCCGGCTGCCGAGCCGGTTCGTCTGCGTCCCTTCCGTGCGGTAGATGCTGTAGGTGCCGGTATCGACCGTCAGCCAGCCGCCGAGGATCAGCTGCCGCGGCGCGTGCTCGAAGAAGATATTCGGCAGGACGTAGGGGATCTGGCTGTTGTTGTCGGTCTGCCGCAGGCCCTGGTAGACGCGGGCATCGGCGCGGAAATAGCTCTCGGTGCCCCAGAACCCCTCGGCATAGGCCTGGCTGGTCAGCACGCGCCGGTACTCGTAGCGGTAGGTGCGCAGGTAGTCCTCGCTGGTCGCGCGGTTCAGGTCGAAGCCGACGCGCCAGTTCTCGTTGATGGCGAAGCGGCCGCGCGAGAAGATGTGCCCGGCGAAGCCGGTGCCGCCATTGCCGCCCGCCGCAGTGTCGTTGAACCAGCCCATCGAGCCGTTGGCGATGATCTCGCCGTTGTTGAACAGCTTGCGGTACTCGAGCCCGAGATTGGGCGGCTGCTGGGTCGGGAAGATCGGCGTGACCAGCAGGTCCGAGGTCTCGTCGATCGCCCAGAAATACGGCGTCTCGGCGAAGGCGCCGAGGAAGCGGGTGACGCCGAAGGAGGGGAACAGGAAGCCCGAGGCGCGCGGCGCCGAGGGATCGGGGTGGGAGAAGTAGGGCGTATAGAAGATCGGCACGCCCCACATCTGCATCTGCGCGTCGCGATGGGTGATGCGCTGGATGGTGGTGTCCTGGATGGTCCGGCGCGACTGGATCTGCCACAGCGGCGGACGGGTCGGGTCCTCGGCGCAGAGGTTGCAGGACGAATAGACCACGCGGGACATCTCGTTGACCGTGCCGCCGGTACGCTGCGCGCCGTTGGCGGCGAGGCGTCCGTTGCTGGCGAGCAGCCCGCGCACGCCCTCCAGCACGCCATCGCGCATGCGGTCCTTCAGCTCCGCCTCCTCGGCGAACATCACCTGGCCCTGCTCGTCGATGAGCTGGACGTTGCCGCTGACACGCACGATCCCGGTGTTGCGGTCGTAGGTGAAGTTGTCGGCGCGCAGGAAGCGCTCGCCCTGCCAGGCCTCGACATTGCCGCGGGCGGTGACGACGCCGGTCTCGCGGTCGTACTCCACCTCGTCCGCCGTGAAGGTGACGGGCGCGTCGCGGTCCACCGCGGCCATCGGCACCGCCACCGCCGTGGTCGGCCCGGCGCTGGGTGCCGCGCCCTCGGCTGGCAGCGCGGGCGCGCCCGCGCTGCCCCCTCCCCTGCTGCCACCCAGCAGGGTGCTGCCGCTGCCGCTACCCATGCCCATGAAGGGCGTGGCGTCGCGCGGCGTGATCGTCGGGATCTCCTGCGCCGCGGCGACACCCGCTGCCAGCAGCAGGCCGGGCAGCAGGGCCGCCAGGCCACGCCGCGGCCACCGCCGCATCCGTCCGTCCTCCGCTTCCGGTCGGGCGGTCATCCGTCCTCCATGTGCAGCAGCAGCGACAGCGCCAAGAGCAGCCCGGCGATGGTCGGCGCCCAGGCGGCGAGAGTCACGGGCAGGGTGCCGGCCTCGCCGAATTCGCCGGTGATCTTGTCCAGCACGAAGAGCGCGAAGCCGGCCGCGACGCCGGCGCCCACCATCTGCGCCACGCCGCCGCGGCGGGCGTTGCGCATGGAGAAGCCGGCGGCCAGCAGCGCCATCGCCGCGGTCAGGATCGGCAGGGCCAGCAGGCTCTGGAAATGCAGCCGGTGCCGCACGGCCGAGAAGCCCGCCTCCTCCAGCACCGCGATGAAGCCGGGCAGCGCCCAGAGGCTGAGCGTGTCGGGGGAGGCGAAGCTGGTCTCGATCCGGTCCGGGGTCAGCTCGGTCGGCAGCGTGAGGGTCTCGGGCCGGCTCGCCGCGCCGCCGCGGTCGCTGGCGAAGGTGACCGCGTCCTCCAGCACCCAGCGCCCCGGCAGCAGGCGGGCGCGCGGCGCCTCCACCCGGGCCAGCGGCTTGTCCTCGGCCGAAAGGCGCCAGACGCTGACATCGCCCATGACGAAGGCAGTCGCCGCCTCGCCGCGCTGCGGCGCCTCCGGTCGGCCGGAGAGGATGGCCACCCCCTGGGTGTCGAGCCCCCGGTCGGATTGGCGCAGCCAGAGCCGCCCGCCGGCGATCGCGGTCACGCCGCCCGTGGCGCGGAGATACGCGTAGTCGAGCCGCTCCGCCTTCGCGAGCATCGCGGAGGAGAGCGGCGAGACGGCGAGGATGCCGACGGTGCCTGCCATTAGGGCCACCAGCACCGGCGCCGAGAGGAAGCCCCAGGCGGAGATGCCGGCGGCGCGCGCCACGATCAGCTCCGAGGAGCGGGTCAGGCGCCAGAAGGCGAGGATGCCGCCGAGCAGGATGGCGAAGGGCAGGATCTGCAGCGCGACGAAGGGCACGCGCAGCCCGGCGATCTGCGCCACCATGCCGAAGGTCGCGTCGGGGCGCGTCGCGGCGCGGCGCAGCAGTTCGATGAAGTCGAACAGCGAGACCAGCAGGGTCAGCCCCGTGAGCATGAACAGCACGGCGCTGCCGAAGCGGCGCGCGACGTATCGCGAGAGGGTTGCCGCGATCACGGCGCGGCTTCCGCGGGCATGCGCGGCCGGCGCCGCGGCAGGCCCGGCATGCCGGACACCACCCAGGCGCCTGCCAGCAACGGCGTCAGCGCATTCAGCCAGATCAGCGGGATCATGGCGTTCTGCCGGGCGGCCAGGTTGTTGATCATCAGCCCTACCGCCAGCAGCACCACGACCACGCCGATGCCGATGAACAGCCTGAGTCCGCCGCCATGCCGGCGGAACTCCCCGCTCAGCGCGGTCGCCAGCGCCACCATGCCGAAGCCGAGCGCGTGCAGGGGGCTCGCCAGGCGCTGATGCGCCTCGGCGCGGAAGCGGCGGAGGTCGCGCTCCGGCACGCGGTCGGCGGGATCGGGGTGCAGCAGTTCGTCCAGGGTGCGTTCCTGGGCGTTGCGGTAGCGGCTGTCCTCGCCGCCGCCGCGCCCGGTGCGGGCGAGCTCCACGCTGTTCTCGGTGAAGCTGAGGATGGAAAGCCGCGGCGTCGGCGGCGTGCCCGGCGCGGCGCCGGCCGGGGGCGGCACGCGCTCCACCTGCTGGCGAACCCCGTTCTCCAGCGTGACGCGCGGCCCGGTCGGCGTCGGCGTGATCCGCCCGGCCTCTGCCAGGATGGTGACCGGCGCGCCACGTTCCCGCGCATCATGGATCAGGATGCCGCGCAAGGTGCCGTCCCGGTCACGGTAGCGGGCATAGACCGTGAGGTCGTCGCCGACCGAGCTGAACACGCCCTCCTGCAGCAGGATGGCGGCGAGCTGGTTGCGGATCTCGAACTGCCAGGCACGGAAGGCCGCCTGGCTGGCCGGCACGAGGTGCAGGTTCAGCCAGTAGCAGAGCCCGACCACGATCAGCCCGAGCGCCAGGGATGGCTTCGCAAGCTGCCAGTTGGACTGGCCCGCGGTGCGCATGACCACGAGTTCGCGATCGGATGCCAGCCGCACATAGGTGAACAGCGTCACGACGAAGGTCGTGATCGGCAGGATCACCGCGAAGAAGCTCGGCAGCAGCAGGCCGGTCAATTCCAGGAAGACCAGGAAGGACAGGCCGCGGTCGAGGACCAGCTCGATGAAGCGCAGCGACTGCGTCAGCCAGACGAGCGCCGCCAGCCCCACGGAGACCGCGAGGAGCGCGACGGCGAGCTGGCGGAAGACATAGCGGTCGAGTCGGTTCATCCGAGGTCCGGCCGGGGGGCGGGGCACCCTATCGGATGGGCGGGGCGGGCGGAAGGCGCGTGCTTGTGAGCTGCTTGAAGACGCTCGGCAAGAAGCGTTGAAATTGTTGGATTCCTACCGTCGGGAACAGGACGTCAGGGCAGAACCTTGCCGGGATTCATCAACCCCGCCGGGTCGAGCGCCGCCTT
>JAIYAI010000472.1 GCA_027489135.1 Acetobacteraceae bacterium | reverse complement strand
TCCACGCAATGGCCGAACATAACCCGCAAGGGAGAGCCGCCGGCCGATGCCGATGACTGGAAAGACAAGCCCGGCAAGCTGGCCATGCTGGACCCGGCGCCCGGCAAGCCCTGAGCAGGGCCGCGGCAGGATCGTCTCATTTTCAGGGACGGTTCGCGCCACGGGCGGCGCATCGTGACTCCGTTCCCGAAGAATGCTATCCTTGTCAGAGAGATGGCATGAGGCTGAACTGGCAAGTGGGTGGTCGCATCCCCATGTGCCGCACGGCGTCGATCATCAGGCCCGCGGGGCTTGGGAACCGCGCCGCGCTATCAGGTCCGGTCGGGCAGGAGGGCCCCGGTTCCCGGTGCCTGCGATGCGCCTCGCATTAGGGTAGTCGCAACATGAAGGCACCTGCGCGCACCAAGGCAGCCGGCAAGCGGCCCGCCAGCGGTACGACCACCAAGACCGCCAAGGCCGCGCCGGCGCGTAAGACCGCTGCCGCCGCAAAGCCGCACGTGAAGGCCTCTGCCGGCAAGGCAAGCAAGCCCGCCGTCCCGGCGCGCAAGCCGTCGACCAGCCGGGCGAGCGTCGAAAAGGCGCCCGCGCGCGTCGTGGCCCGCGCCGCCCTCGCGGCGCGCCCTCCCCGCGCAGAAGCCGGCAAGGCCGCCGCCCCCGCCAAGCCGGCCATGGCGAAGGCCATGCCGGCCGTGAAGGCCGCCCCGGCCAAGCCTGCCAGCAAGCCGGTCCAGTCCAAGGCCCCGGTGGCAAAGCCTGCAGTCGCCAAGCCCGCCATCGCGGCAAAGCCGGCCGAAACGCGCCACGCGATGCCGCTGCGCACCGCGGGGACCAAGCCGCCCGCGATGGCCCCGAAGCCGGCCGTGAAGGCCGCCGCGGAGCCTCCCATCCAGAAGCCCCCTGCTGCCGCCAAGCCGATCGCCACGAAGGCCACCGTCACGCAGGCCACCGTCGCGAACGCCAACGCCATCGTGACGAAACCCACCCCGGCCATCGAGGCCGCCGCGACGCCGGCACCGAAGCCCGCCGCACCCGCGGCGGCAAAGACGCCGGCACGCCCTGCCACTCCACCCTCCAGCGCCGCCCCTGTGGTGCCACGGCCCCAGCCGGGCCTCGCCGAGGTTCAGGCCGCTCCACCCGTCCCGCCCGCGGGACTTCCTTCGATCAGGCCCGGCATGCCGGGCGTCATGATGAAGCGTGATGGGACTCCGCCTCCGCGCATGCCCTCCAAGCCTATGGAATTCAAAGCTGGCGACCATGTCGTCTATCCAACACACGGCGTCGGCACGGTGCAGGGCATCGAGACGATGACCGCCGCCGGCATGGCGTTGCAGATGATCGTCGTCACCTTCGACGAGAATCGCATGACGCTGAAGGTGCCGGTCAACAAGGCCGCCTCCTCCGGCCTGCGCAAGCTCACCTCCTCCGAGGCGATCCAGGAGGCGCTCGACGTCCTCAAGGGCAAGGCGCGCGTGAAGCGCACCATGTGGTCCCGCCGCGCACAGGAATACGAGCAGAAGATCAACTCGGGCGACCCCGTGCAGATCGCCGAGGTGGTGCGCGATCTGCACCGCAATGCCGGCCAGCCCGACCAGTCCTTCTCCGAGCGTCAGATCTACGAGCAGGCGATGGAACGCCTCGCCTCCGAGGTCGCGGCGATCGACAGCACGGACAAGGGCGCGGCGACGGAAAAGCTGCTGCTGCACCTCAAGGCCGGGTGACCCCGGGTGCCGGGGACGGTGACCCCGGTGCCCGCGGGTGGCAGGATGGGGTCCCCAGTGGAGACCCATGGCGATGTCGGATCATCCCGCCCCGGAGCAGCTTAGCCTCTCTGGCTTCCCCCTCATCCGGCTGATGGCGCGCAGCTGGTGGATCTTCGTCCTGCGCGGCGCCGTCAGCGTCCTCTTCGGCCTCGTCGCCTTCATTGCACCCGGCATCGGGCTGGTGCTGATCCTCAGCTTCCTCGCGGCCTGGATGATCGTCGATGGCGTGGGCTCGCTGTTGCAGGCGGTCCGTCATGGCGACGACCCCGGCGGGCGCAGCAGGCTGTGGCTCTGGATCGATGGGCTGATCGCGCTCGGTGCGGCAATCGTGCTGCTCTTCGCGCCGTCCACCTCCGCCGTGGCGCTGGTGATCGTCACCGGCGCGTGGTTCCTCGTCGCCGGCTTCGCCCGTCTGATGCTGGCCTTCCGGATGTCCTCGGTGCTGCTCGGCATCCTCGGTGCGCTCAGCATCCTGATCGGCGCCTGGCTCGTCATCCGGCCGGGGCCCGGCGTGCTGGCGGTGATCTGGCTCATCGGCATGGAGGCCGTGGCCATGGGCGTGCTGATGATCGGCCTCGGATGGCGGCTCCGGCAGATCCACAACGATCCGCACCATCAGCCCGGACAGACGCGGCTGTAGGCCGCCAGCGGCCTATCCGAACAACTGCGCCTCGATGATCGCGCCGCGGTAGCTTTCGAGCCAGGCCAGGAGGACGGGCGTGGCGGCGCCGGGCCCGTCCGGATCGATCATCAGCGCCGTGCCGGATTTGCTGCGGTCCAGCGCCGCCCAGCCATCCGCGAAGGGTGTGCTGCCGGCATAGCCGATCGTCTTGAACAGCGCGCCCAGGGCGAAGCCGTCGCGTGGGGCGAAATCGGTAATGCGATCGCCCGCGTCGGCAAGCCGCTGGTAGACGAAGACATCCGCGCCGGTCCCGCCCGTCAGGGTATCGGCGCCCCGACCGCCGGCGAGGCGGTTGGCGGCGTCGTTGCCGATGATGCGGTCGTTGCCGTCGCCGGCGAAGACGTCCTCGATCCGCGTGCCCTGGGCGATGGTCAGCGGCTTCCCCGCGACCGTGCCGGTGCTGCCGGGGCGGAGGTCGATGGTCACTGGCCCGGTCACGGCGGCGAGGTTGATGGTGTCCTGCCCGCCATCGACGTCGCGCAGGACGGAACGGGACTCCGTGCCGGACAGCCGCGCAAAGGCGTCCGTGTAGACGTAGGTCTCCGCCACCGCGCCCTGCTCGCCGACGATGTCGAGCTGCCAGGACAGCAGCTGCCCGGTCTGCCCGCCCGCGGCATCGCGGATCTTCAGCGTCCAGGTGCCCGTCGGGTTCTCCCCCCAGAACTGCACGCTGTCGAGCTGCATGCTGATCGCGGTCTGCGTGCTGCCGAGCGGGTTGGTCGCCGTTACCCCGGGCCGGTTCACCAACAGGCTTTCCGTGCCCGAGGGGGCGACGAGGGAGATCACCAGGTCGCCGATCCGTCCATGCAGCAGGGAAAGGCCGATCTCGACCCGGTCGATCTCGTAGCCCGGATTGGTGAGCACCTGCAGCTGGCTGGTCACGGTGCCGAGGTCGGCGATGGCGAGCGGCGTGGTCAGCGCCGGGGAGTAGGCATGCACCGCATTCGCCACGGTGGAGACATGGGTCCAGGTCTCGGCCAGCCGCACCGCCGCCCGGGCATCGACCAGGCCGAAGCCGCTGTCGTCGTTGAAGCTGAGGCCGCCGCCGTTCCAGTCATTCGCCTTGTTGACGCGGGCAGTGGCGTTGAAGGCCGCCGTCCGCACCGCGGAATAGGCCAGGATCTCCTGCACGTCCCGCACGCCGAGCCGGGGATTGGCCTCCAGCATCAGGGCGATGACGCCGGAGACGATGGGCGCTGCGAAGGAGGTGCCGCTGACCGTCGCGGTGTCGCCCGCGGCATAGCCTGCCGCGCCGCTGCGGTCGGTCGTCACGATGCCGCTGCCCGGCGCGCCGACGAGGATGGAGGCGCCCGGCGTGCTGAAGGCGGCGACGGCACCGTTCTGGTCGGTGGCGGCGACGGTGATGACGTGGGGCGAGTTCTGGAAGTCGTGATAGTTGACGTTCTGCCCGGCCGCGCGGTCGTTGCCGGCGGCGAACACGATGTTGGTGCCGAGGCCGCCGCGGCCGTTGCGCGCAGCACCTTCCAGCGCCTGGCCGAGCGACGCGAAGCTCCCGGACCAGAAGCTGTCGACGAAGGTGCCGCCGAAGCCCCAGGAGCAGTTCAACACGTCGACGCCGGACGCCGCGCGCTCGAAGGCGCCCCTGATCTGATCGAGCCCGCCGGACGCGCCGAAGCCGATGCGGTAGCCGACCAGGCTGGCGCCCGAGGCGACGCCGACACCGCCGATGGCCCCGGCCTCCGCCGCGATCACCCCGGCGACCGCCGTGCCGTGCGATTCGGTCGCGGTGGTCGGTGCCGCATCGGCATCCCGGCCGACGAAGTCCCAGTCGAGGTCGGCGCGGTAATTGCCGTCGAGGTCGGCATGCCGCGCCTCGATCCCCTCGTCCATCACGCCGACCCGGACGCCACGACCGGCATAGTCCGCCCAGGCCGGACGGATGTTGATACCGGCGCCGGCCTTGCCGAGATGCCATTGCTGGGAGAGCATCGGGTCGGCCGGCAGAAGCGCCGCGGCGCCGTCGGGCGCGGCCGGATCGTCCGGGAGCCCGTGCAGGTCGTCGGGCATGGCGCGCGGCGCCGTCGCTGCCTGCGGAGCGGCCCAGCCCACCAGGCCCGTCGGCCATGCTTCCACCGGCCAAGCATCCGCATGCCACGGCCCGGCCGGCCAGGAGAGCAGAGGCCCGTCCGGCAGAAGCCACGCCAGCTCGGGGTTGACAGCCGTGCCGTCCTGCGGCCGCTTGCGCAGCATGCGTGCTTCCTTCCGCGATGCGATACGGCGCCTGGAATTACGCACCGTTCGCTAAGGCTTCCTGAAGCAGGCCCCGGAATTCGTGCGCCGGCCCGGCGCCCTGGAGACCCTCCGTGCCACCACCCGCCGACCCGGGCGTGCCGCCCACCACCGTCCCGACGCGCAGCGCGCTCTTCCTCGGCTACCTCAAGATCGGCCTGCTCGGCTTCGGCGGCGTCGCGGCCTGGGCGCGGCGGGTCATCGTCGAGGAACGGCGCTGGCTGACCGAGCGCGAATACGCCGAGGTGCTCGGCATGGGGCAGATCCTGCCAGGCCCCAATGTGGGCAATGCCGCGGTGATGATCGGCCGGCGCTTCCACGGCCTTGCCGGCGCGCTGATCGCCACCAGCGGGATCTATTTCGCGCCGCTCTGCATCCTGATCGCGCTGTCGCTCCTCTATGCGAATTTCGGGCAGGAGCCGGGGGTCGCCTCCGCCATGCAGGGCGTCGCGGCGGGCGCCGCGGGCATGGTGGTCGGGACGGCGCTGAAGATGGCCGAACGCCTGAAGCTGACGGTGGAGGCGCTGGTGG
>JAIYAI010000518.1 GCA_027489135.1 Acetobacteraceae bacterium | reverse complement strand
TGATCATCGTGATCACCGAGTACTACACGGGCACGAATTTCCGCCCCGTGAAGGCCATCGCGGAAAGCTCGGTGACCGGCCACGGCACCAACGTGATCCGCGGCCTCGCCGTGTCGATGGAATCCACCGCCCTGCCGGCGCTGGTGATCATCTTCGGCGTGCTGATCACCTACAACCTGGCGGGCCTCTATGGCATCGCCATCGCGGTGACGACCATGCTGGCGCTGGCCGGCGTGGTGGTGGCGCTCGACGCCTTCGGCCCGGTCACGGACAATGCCGGTGGCATTGCCGAAATGGCCGGCCTGCCGAAGGAGATCCGCGTGACAACCGACGCGCTCGACGCCGTCGGCAACACCACCAAGGCGGTCACCAAGGGCTATGCGATCGGCTCGGCGGGCCTCGGCGCGCTGGTGCTCTTCGCCGCCTACACCCAGGACCTGGCCTATTTCTCGGCCAATGCTGCGCAGTACCCCTACTTCCAGGGCGTGGGCACGCTGACCTTCAGCCTGTCCTCCCCCTACGTCGTGATGGGCCTGCTGTTCGGCGGCCTGCTGCCCTTCCTGTTCGGCGGCATGGCGATGACGGCCGTCGGCCGCGCTGCGATGTCGGTGGTGGAGGAGGTGCGCAAGCAGTTCCGCGAGAAGCCGGGCATCATGGCCGGCACGGACCGGCCGGACTACGGCCGCGCCGTCGACATCCTGACCAAGGCGGCGATCCGGGAGATGATCATCCCCTCGCTGCTGCCGATCCTCGGCCCGCTGGTCTGCTACTTCGGCGTGCTCGCCATCGCCGGGAAGGCCGCGGCCTTCGAGGCGCTGGGCGCGATGCTGCTGGGCGTGATCGTCACCGGCCTCTTCGTCGCGGTCTCCATGACCACCGGCGGTGGCGCCTGGGACAACGCCAAGAAGTACATCGAGGAAGGCCACCACGGCGGCAAGCGCAGCGAGGCCCACAAGGCCGCGGTGACCGGTGACACGGTCGGCGACCCCTACAAGGACACGGCGGGCCCCGCCGTGAACCCGCTGATCAAGATCACCAACATCGTGGCGCTGCTGCTGCTGGCGATCCTCGCCCATAGCTGACGCGTCCCGATCCGGGACCTGGAGGGGGCCGGCGGAGCGATCCGCCGGCCCTTTCCTTTTCAGGGCACGCGCATAGGCTGAACGGCATGACCAGCGCCCCGACCGGCCAGGTGCCCGGCGTCTATCGCCGCCGCATCGGCGACATCCTCGTCACCGCCCTCTGCGACGGCTACCTCGATGCAGATCCCTCCGTGCTGCGCAACATCGCGCCGGACCAAGTGCAGGCCGTGCTGCGCGAGGGCTTCCGACCCTTCCCGCCACGCATCGCGGTCAACGCCTTCCTGGTGCAGGCGAAGGGCCGCACGGCGCTGATCGAGACCGGGTCCGGCGACACGATGGGCCCGACTCTCGGGCACCTGGTCGCCAATATGCGCGCGGCCGGCGTGGCGCCGGAGCACGTCGAGGCAGTGCTGCTGACGCACATGCACCCCGATCATTCCAACGGATTGCGCGCACCCGGCGGCGGCCGCGTCTTCCCGAACGCCGAACTGGTCTTCCACGAGGCCGAGTGGCGCCACTGGCAGGACGACGCCGCCATGGCCGCGGCCCCCGAACGCAAGCGGGTGCGCTACTTCCAGGCCGCCCGGCACCAGGTGGAGCCATACCTCAACCAGCTTCGCCCCATCACCGGCGGCGCGGTCTTCCCCGGCGTCACCGCCGTGCCGATCCCGGGGCATACGCCCGGGCACACGGCCTTCCTTGTCGCCGACGGGCCCGACAGCCTGCTGATCTGGGGCGACACGGTGCACATCCCGGAAATCCAGACCCGCCACCCGGAGGTGACTCTGGATTTCGACACCGACCCGGACGCCGCCGCCGCGACGCGCCGCCGGCTCTTCGACCAGGTCGCCACGGACAGGATGCTGGTCGGCGGCATGCACATCCACTTCCCGGCCTTCGCGCATCTCGCGCGCCACGGGGAGGGCTATGCGCTGGTGCCGGAGGCCTGGTCGCCGGCGATGTAGCTACTTCTCCTTGGCGCCGGAGCGCTTCACCGCGGAGATGATGCGCGCCGGCTTGCCGGACGCCTCCGCGATCTTGCGCTCCTGCTCCTCGAGCATGTCACGCGCCGGCTGGTCGCCGTCGAGCCCGCCCAGAATTTCCGCCGGAACCTTGCGGTTCGAACTGCGGGTCCCGTCCTCGTAGAACACGTCGAAGGCGACGAAGCTGCCCGTCTGCATGCGCTTCTTGCCGGCCATGATGACCTCCTGCGGCGGCCGCGCGGGGCGGTCGCCGTGCCTGTGATGATGCTGTCGGAACGCGGGGTCCGGGGGGCGGCTGCGCGCGGGCTGCCGGCCCGGGGGTTCAATCCTGCGGGGGCTTCGTGCCCGCATCGGCCCCGGACACTTCGGCCTCGGACACTTCGGCCTCGGGATCCTCGGCGTCGGGCGGCAGGTCCCGCCCCTCCCGCGCTGCCTTCCGGCGGGCCACCGCCTCTTCCCGCTCGCGCTGCTTGGCCTCGTTCTTCGCCTGCTTCGCGCGGTTCACTTCGCTGCGCTGGAGACCGTAATTGGGCCTGCGTGCCATGGTCTGCCGTACTCCCGCCAATGATGCCGCGGCACGCCCGCCGCGCGGCGAGGCGTGCAGGAGGCGGCCGATGGAAGCGTGCGGAACCTCGCCCCGGAGCAACCATCCGGGCGTGGCGGCGAGCTTCGGCCCGGCCGCGCGATACCGAGCGGGGATATGGTACAGACCGGTGCGCCGCACAATGGCGCAGCGCGTGCGCAGCCGCGCGTCAGGCGCTCCGCAGATGCGCCGGGATAGGCAGTCCGAGCCGCGAGGGTACGCGCCAATTCTCCCGAACCGTACGCAATCTGACGAAACCTGCGGCCAGGTAGTTCGGCAGGGCGCGGGGATGGTCGGCAGTGCAGGTGTTCACCGTGACGGCCTGCGCACCCTGCGCCCAGGCGGCGTCCACGGCATGGCGCAGGAAGGCCGTGCCGAGCCCCTTGCCGATCGCATGCGGCAGCAGACCGAAATAGGAGAGGTTGACCGTGCCGATCTCGGGCCGGCGGTCGAGTTCATAGAAGCCGGCAGGCTCGCCGTTCCGGTACAGGACGTGCACGGAAACCGTCGAACTGCGCAGGATCTCCAGCAGTTGCGCATCGTTCAGCGTACGGCGCAGCCACCAGACATACTGGTGCCCCACGGTGAAGTAGAGGTAACGGTAGAAGGTCGTCGAGCATTGCGCGGCCTGCTCGATCCGCGTGTC
>JAIYAI010000623.1 GCA_027489135.1 Acetobacteraceae bacterium | reverse complement strand
TACATCGGCTCGGAGAATATCGGCGCCATCCCCTACCAGGGGATTATCATGGCCCACTCCAACGAGGCCGAGTGGCAGACCTTCAAGAACAACAAGAACAACGAAGCCTTCATCGACCGCATCTACGTGATCAAGGTGCCCTACTGCCTTCGCGTGACCGAGGAGCAGAAGATCTACGACAAGCTTGTCCGCAGCTCCGAGCTTTCGGCCGCACCCTGCGCGCCGGCGACGCTGGAGATGCTGGCCCGCTTCTCGGTGCTCTCGCGCCTCAAGAAGCACGAGAACAGCAACGCCTTCGCGAAGATGCGCGTCTATGACGGCGAGTCGCTGAAGGAGACCGACCCGCGCGCCAAGACCATGCAGGAATACCGCGACGCCGCGGGGCCGGACGAGGGCATGGACGGCGCCTCCACCCGCTTCGCCTTCAAGGTGCTGGCCGCGACATTCAACTACGACACCACCGAGATCGCCGCCGACCCCGTCCACCTGATGTACATGCTGGAGCAGTCGATCCGCCGGGAGCAGTACCCGGAGGAGACCGAGAAGCGCTGGCTCGAATACATCAAGGCGGAACTCGCCCCGCGCTACGCCGAGTTCATCGGCAACGAGATCCAGAAGGCCTATCTCGAATCCTACAACGACTACGGCCAGAACCTGTTCGACCGCTACGTGTCCTACGCCGACGCCTGGATCGAGGACATGGACTACAAGGACCCGGATACGGGCCAGATGATGAACCGGGAGATGCTGAACCAGGGGCTGACCAAGATCGAGAAGCCGGCGGGCATCGCCAACCCGAAGGATTTCCGCAACGAGGTCGTGAAGTTCAGCCTCCGCCAGCGGGCCAATCGCGGCGGCAGGAACCCCTCCTGGACGAGCTACGAGAAGATCCGCGAGGTGATCGAGCGGCGCATGTTCTCCCAGGTGGAGGACCTGCTGCCGGTGATCTCCTTCGGCTCGAAGAAGGACGGCGAGACCGAGAAGAAGCACTCCGAATTCGTCGGCCGCATGGTCGCCCGCGGCTATACCGAGCGTCAGGTGCGCCGGCTGGTCGAGTGGTACATGCGCGTCAAGCAGTCCGGCTGAGGCCCGGCCGGACTCCAGACGGATGATGCATCAGGCAACCGCCTGTGCGAGACTGGGTCCGCAATTCTGGACCCGACCCGACCCGGCCGGAGGCGCCAGACAGCGGCGCCCCGCCGGGCCGTAAGGAGATGCGATGCAGATCCTGGACCGCCGCCTCAATCCGCGCGGCCGGAGCCTACCGAATCGCCAGCGCTTCCTGAGACGGGCGAAGGCGCAGGTACAGGAGGCGGTGCGCGATGCCTCCGCCAAACGTGACATCCGTGGCTCCGACGCCGGCGGCGAGGTCACCATCCCTCTGCACGGCATCCGCGAACCCAGTTTCCACCTGGGCTCGGGCGGCAAGCGCGATCATGTCCTGCCCGGCAACAAGGAATACCGCGCCGGCGACGAGATCCAGCGCCCGCCCGGCGGCGAGGGCGGCGGCGGCGGGCCGGACGGCAGCCCGGATGGGTCCGGCGAGGACACCTTCCGCTTCGTTCTATCGCGCGAGGAGTTCCTCGACCTCTTTCTCGAGGACCTGGAACTGCCCGATCTCGAGAAGCGACGCCTGGTCGAGGGCGACAACCCGCAATGGCAGCGCGCCGGCTACCAGGTGGCGGGCAGCCCGGCGAATCTCGCCCTCTCCAAGACCATGCGCAACAGCCTCTCGCGCCGCATCGCCCTGCGTCGGCCGAAGCCCGAGGAGGTGCTGGCGCTGGAGGCGGAGATCGCGCGGCTGGAAGCCACCGGCGAGGACCCGGACCGGCTGATGGCGCTGCGCGTCGACCTCGAGCGCGCCCTGCACCGCACCCGGCGCATCCCCTGGATCGACCCGATCGACGTCCGCTACCGCCGCTTCGAGCCGATCCCCCGCCCCGTCGCCCAGGCCGTGATGTTCTGCCTGATGGATGTCTCCGGCTCGATGACCGAGGACATGAAGGACCTGGCGAAGCGCTTCTACACGCTGCTCTATCTGTTCCTGCAGCGCCGCTACAAGCATGTGGAACTGGTCTTCATCCGCCACACGCACGAGGCATCCGAGGTCGACGAGCAGACCTTCTTCCACAGCCGGGAGACCGGCGGCACCCTCGTCTCCACCGCGCTCGAGGAGATGCAGAAGGTCGTCGAGGCGCGCTTCCCACCGAACGAGTGGAACATCTACGCCGCCCAGGCCTCCGACGGCGACAACGCCGCCGGCGACAGCCAGAAGACCGCGCGCCTGCTGGTCGATACGATCCTGCCGGCCTGCCAGTACTACGCCTATATCGAGGTCGGGCGGGAGGGCGAGCACGGCATGCCCGGCTTCCCGCGCGGCCCGACCGACCTCTGGCGCACCTATGAGCAGCTCGTCACCGCCGGCGCGCCCATGGCGATGAAGAAGGTGCGACACCGGCGCGAGATCTTCCCCGTCTTCCGCGAGCTCTTCGCCAAGAAGACCGCCGGCCAGGAGGCGGTGACCGCATGAACCTCATCGCCCCTTCCTCGACGCTGCTCTACGAGGGCGCCGACTGGGATTTCGACGTCCTCCGTCGCGTCCACGACGCCTGCGAGGAGATCGCGCTGGGCGAGATGGGGCTGAACATCTATCCGAACCGGATCGAGGTGATCAGCTCGGAGCAGATGCTCGACGCCTATGCCTCGATCGGCCTGCCGCTCTACTACCGGCACTGGTCCTTCGGGAAGCACTTCGCCCAGCAGGAGGCGCTGTACCGCAAGGGCCTGCGCGGCCTCGCCTACGAGATCGTCATCAACTCCGACCCGTGCCTCTCCTACGTGATGGAGGAGAACACGGCGACGATGCAGGCGCTGGTCATCGCCCACGCCGCCTTCGGCCACAACCACTTCTTCAAGAACAACCGGCAGTTCACCGACTGGACCGATGCCAAGGGCATCCTGGACTACCTGGAATTCGCCCGCGGCTACGTCTCGAAATGCGAGGAGCGCTACGGCGAAGCCGCTGTCGAACGCCTGCTGGATTCCGCCCATGCCCTGATGAGCCATGGCGTGAACCGCCAGCAGGGCCGCCGCGCGCTCGACCTTCGCCGCGAGCAGGAGCGCGAGCGCGAGCGCCGCGAGCATGACGAGCAGATCTACGACGTGCTCTGGTCCACCCTGCCCGCCAAGGGCGTCGCCCCGGCCCTGCACCGGGAGGAGGAGGCCAAGCGCCGCGCCCTGCTGCAACTGCCGCAGGAGAACATCCTCTACTTCCTGGAGAAGACCGCCCCGCGCCTCGAGCCCTGGCAGCGCGAGATCCTGCGCATCGTCCGCCGCATCGCGCAGTATTTCCACCCGCAGCGCCAGACCAAGATGATGAACGAGGGCTGCGCCACCTACACCCACCACCGCATCCTGAACCGGCTGCACGAGCAGGGGCGGATCTCCGACGGCGCCATGCTGGAGATCCTGCACAGCCATTCCAGCGTGGTGATGCAGCCCGAATTCGACGACCCGCGCTATTCGGGCATGAACCCCTACGCCCTCGGCTTCGCCATGATGGAGGATATCGAGCGCATCGCCCGCACCCCGTCCGAGGAGGACCGCGCCTGGTTCCCCGACTGGGCTGGCTGCGGCGACCATATGGGCGTGCTGCGGGAAGCCTGGGCCGAGTACCGCGACGAGAGCTTCATCCTGCAGTTCCTCAGCCCGACGCTGATGCGCAAGCTCCGCCTCTTCCACGTCTCGGACGATGCCGAGCAGCCCGCGCTGCATGTCGAGGCGATCCATGACGAGGTCGGCTTCCGCAAGCTGCGCAGCGCCTTCGCGCGGCAATACGACCCGTCCTGGACGGATGCCGACATCCAGGTGGTGGATGTCGACCTCGGCGGCGACCGGCGGCTGATCCTGGAGCACCGCGCCACCGCGGGCCGGCTGCTGGAGGAGGGCGAGGCGCGGCAGGTGCTGCGGCACCTCGCCGCGCTCTGGACCTATGACGTGCTGCTGCAGGAGGTCGATCCCGCCTCCGGCGCCGTCCTCAAGCAGCACGCCGTCTCGCCGCCGCGGGGCTGATGGGCGTAGCATCCTACCCAAGGCCATTGGGGGGATGACGATGATCGCACGGCGCGCGCTGCTCGCAGCCCCTGTCCTGGTGCCGGGCCCTGTCCGGGCGCAGGCCTGGCCGCAGCGCCCGATCAGGATCGTGGTGCCCTTCCCGCCCGGCGGGCCCGCGGACATCCTGGGACGGCTGCTGGCCGAACGCCTCGGCGCCGCCTGGGGCCAGCCCGTGATCGTGGAGAACCGGCCCGGTGCGGCGGGCAACCTCGGCACGGCGCAGGTCGCGCGCATGGCGCCGGACGGGCAATCCCTGCTGCTGGTCGCGTCATCGCATGTCCAGGGCGCGGCGCTCTACCGGACCCTCGGCTTCGACCCGATCCGCGACTTCAGCCCGATCACGATGTTCGCCTACTACGCGCTGGCGGTGGTGGTGCATCCCGCGGTGCCGGTGGCGAATCTCGCCGAGTACATCGCCTATGCGAAGCAGCGCGACGGGGCGCTCACCGTCGCCAGCGCCGGCGTCGGCACGCCGACCCACCTGGCCTCCGAGCTGTTCCGCATCCGCGCGGGGCTGACCTGGACCTCCGTGCCCTTCCAGGGGGCGGCGCCGGCGCATACGGCGGTGATCTCGGGCCAGGTGCAGTCGCTGTTTTCCAGCATCGTGCTGGCCGCGCCGGCGATCCGCGACGGCGGCTTCCGCGGCATCGCCACCACCGGCGCGCAGCGCTCCCCGCACCTGCCGGCGCTGCCGACGCTGGCCGAATCCGGTTTCCCGGGCTTCGAGGCCGGCACCTGGTACGCCCTGCTCGCCCCCGCCGGCCTGCCGCCGGAGCTTGCGGCGCGCATCCATGCCGATGTGGCGAAGTCGCTGGCGACGCCCGAGATGCGCGCGCGCTTCGATGCGCAGAGCCTCGAGATGCGTGACCTCGGCCCCGCCGCGCTGGGAGCCGTGATGCAGGAGGAACTGGCGCGCTGGTCGGAGGTGATCCGGACCCTCGGCATCAGGGCGGACTGAGCAGCCCGGGACCACCCCAACCCACCCCTCCCCCGCCGGCGGGGGAGGGCCTGGCCCTCACCACGCCATCACCCGCGCCGCGCGGCGG
>JAIYAI010000670.1 GCA_027489135.1 Acetobacteraceae bacterium | reverse complement strand
GCCGCGCAGCGTATCGTCGCCGCGCCCACCCTGCAGCCGGTTGGCCCCGCCGTCGCCTTCCAGCGCGTCGTTGCCGTCGGAGCCGGCGAGATCCTCGATGCCGACCAGCGTGTCGCCGGCCGCGTCGCCGCCCATGGCCGTCCCGGCGGACAGCGACACCACGACCGGACCGCCCGACCCGGCATAGTCCGCGAGGTCGCGGCCGGCGCCGCCATCCATCAGGTCGGCGCCGGCGCCACCTGCCAAGCTGTCGTCGTCGTCGCCGCCGGCCAGGCTGTCGTCGCCGCCGCGCCCCTCCAGCAGGTCCCCGCCCGCGAGGCCGGCCAGCCGGTTCTCGACGCCGTTGCCCTGCAGCGTATCGGCGAAGCCCGTGCCCTCCAGCGCCTCGATCGCGGCGTAGAGGTCGCCCTGGGCATGCCCACCCTGGCCCAGACGCGAGGCCAGATCGGCACGGACACCGATATTCGATCCGGTGAAGGTGACCAGATCGAAGCCCTCGCCGCCGTCGATGCTGTCGGCGCCGTCGCCGCCCCGGATGGTATCGTCGCCGCCCCGGCCGAAGAGGTCGTCGTCCCCGTCCTGGCCGTCCAGGCCCTCGCCCAGCGCCGTGCCGAGCAGCAGGTCGCGGCGCGCGCTGCCCAGGATGGTGTCGGCCCGTGTCGCGGCGACGGTCGCATCGACGGCGCCGTCGTCGCGCGCGCCGACCTCGTCGGCGATGGTGTAGGTGAAGCCCAGCGGTCCGCTGTAGCCGAGCGGGACTTCGACCACGATGAACTCGTCACCGTAGAGCGATAGCGTGCCGGTGGTCGGCGCCTGGGCGGAGACGAAATCGAGGATCGCGGCATAGCGGTCCGCATCCACGTCCACGTCGGAATCGTTGGCCAGCAGGTCGCTGATCCGGACGACGAGCGGCGCGTCGAGGCTGGTGGCCACGACATCGGGCGCCGCCACGGGGGCATCGTTCACGGCGATGATCTCGACCATGACGGTCGCCGTGTCCGTGCCGTCCGCGTCGTCGGTGATGGTGTAGGTGAAGAGCGTCGTGCCGGTGGCATCCGGCGCCGGGCGGAACAGGACGTTGCCCTCGGGCGTCACTTCGCCGCCGAAGGCGGTGCCGATGATCCGCAGCACGTCGCGATCGATGTCGGTGTCGTTGCCGAGCAGCGTCGCCGCGTCGATCAGCGTCTCGACGTCCTCGAAGATGGTGATGGTATCGTCGCCCGCGACCGGCGGCGCATCGGCCACCGGATCGAACCAGAGCGTGACAAGACCGTCATCCACGCCGCCGTCCGGGTCGCGCACCAGGTAGTGGAAGCTCGCCTCGCCCCACCAGTCGGCATCGGGGCGGAAGCGGACCAGGCCGTCGGCATCGAGCGAGACCGTGCCGTGCAGCGGCGCGGAGACGCTGGCGAGGCTGATGGTCAGGCTGTCGATGTCGCCATCGTTGCGCAGGAGCAGGGCCGGATCGATGACCAGCACCGTATCCTCGGTCCCGCGGAGGCCCGCGTTGCCGACCGTCTCGTGGCTGTCGTCGCGCGCGAAGGGCGCGTCGTTGACCGGATCGAGCTGAATGACGACGCGCGCGGTCGCCTGGCCGCCCTGGCTGTCGTCCGCCTCGTAGCTGAATCCGGCCTGGCCGAAATAGTCGTTGCCCGGCGTGAACAGCACCGTGCCGTTGTCGAAGAGTTCCACCTGCCCGCCGGTGGCACCGAAGACCCGGCTGATGCGCAGCGGATCACCATCGCGGTCGGTGTCGTTGCCGAGGAGATCCGTGGCAGTGAGGAAGACGGGCGTGTCCTCCTCCGTGGCGAAGCTGTCGCCCACGGGTTCGGGGGCATCATTCACCGGGGCGACGGTGACGGTGGCGACGGCGCTGGCCGTGCCGCCGCGGCCATCTACGATGCTGTAGCCGAAGCTGGCCTGACCGAAGAAGAAGGCCGTGGGTGTGATCGTGATGCCGCCATCCGTTGCGAGGGCGACGGCGAGGTCGCTGCCGCCGACGACACGCGTGATGGTGAGCGGATCGCCATCCACGTCGCGGTCGTTGCCAAGCAGCCGCGCGGCCGCGATGCGCAGCACGCCGCCCTCGAGCACCGCGAGGCCGCCATCGTCCAGCGCGACCGGCGCATCGTTCACGGGGGTGACGACGAGACGGACCGTCGCTTCGGCACGGCCGCCGGCGGGCGTGTTGGCAACGTAGCGGAAACTCGCCTCGCCCACGTAGTCCGCGGAGGGCGTGAAGGTGATCTCGCCATTGCTGGCGAGCGAGACGCTGCCATGCACCGGGTCGAGCACCTGCGCGACGACCATGACGTCGCCGTCCTGGTCATTGGCGAGAAGCTGCTCCGTCCGCAGCGTCAGGAAGCCGTCCTCCGCCACGCTGAAGCCGGAATCGTCGCGCGCCGCAGCGGGCGGCCGCAGGCGCAGTTCGACCGTCGCGGTCGAAAGCCCGCCGCGCCCGTCGAAGAGGGTGTAGTCGAAGCGCGCCGGGCCGGTGATGCCGGCAGTTCCCGTGAAGAGCACGTCGCCCATGACCAGGGCGACCGTGCCGCCCACCGCCCCGCTGACGGACAGGATGCCGAGCGGGTCGCCGTCCGGATCGAAGTCGTTGGCCAGCAACAGTCCGGCGCCGATCCGCGTCGCCTCGCCCTGCACCGCGCTGAAGATGCCGTCGCCGCGCGCCGTCGGCCGCGTGTTGCCGAGCCGCGCGAGCACATCGGCCATGGTCCAGGTCACGCCGTCGGCGAAGCCGATCTCCTCGATGGAGTCGTTCGGCGAGCCGGACAAGGTGTTGAGGATGACGAGGCGGTCCCCAGCGCTGCCGGCGAACTCCAGGATGATTCCGTCATCGCCCTTGTAGAAGCGGCTGACCGTCGCCTCGGAGGAGGCGTACTCGGCGATCTCCACACGGTCCGTGCCGGTGGCGTCGCCATTGTCCTCCACCGTGTCGGCGCCGTCGCCGCGACCGTAGCGATAGAGATCGCCGCCGAGGCCGCCATGCATGGCATCGTCGCCGCCGTTGCCGCCCTGCAGGACGTCGGCGCCGTCGAAGCCCCAGATCCGGTCATCGCCATCGGTCGCGGCGGCGTCGAGGGTGCGACGTCGAAGCTCGGCGCGATCCCAGGTCTCGCCATCGGCGAAGCGCAGCAATTCGATGCCTGTGGCCGAGGTGCCGAGGGCGCCGGCCGCGGTCAGGCGATCGCCTTGCGTGCCGAAGCTCAGCACGAGATCGAGCCCATCCGGCGGGCTGCGCCGCAATTCGAGCAGGTCCGCGACGGTCAGGTCCGCCAGCAGCAGCACGTCGCTGGTGCTGGAGCCGGTATCCTCTACCCGGTCCTCGCCATCGCCGGCGCGGTAGGTGACGGTGTCGTCGCCGCCGCCACCATCCAGCAGGTCGGGTCCGGCGGCGCCGGTCAGGCTCTCGGCCTCCGCGCTGCCGGTGATCAGGTCCGCGCCGGCGGTCGCGGCATCGGTCAGCAGGCGTGCCTGCACCTGCGCGAGGGACAGACTCTCGCCGGTATCGAAGAAGCGGATGGTCTCGATCCGGTCGGCCGGCGCGGTGGACAGGCCGTTGACCAGCGTGATCGAGTCGGCGGTGGCGGCGAACCGGATGACGAGGTCGTCGGAGCCGAGATGCAGGCGCGTGAAGCGCGCCTCCGAGAGGGCGTAGCTGCGGATCTCGACCGCATCGCCGGCCGTGTCGCCGTTGTCCTCGTAGCTGTCGCGCCCGTCGCCCCGGGCGAAGACATAGGTATCGTCGCCGAGGCCCCCGCGGATCGCATCATTGCCGCCACGCCCCTGCAGGCGGTCCGCGAGGGCGCTGCCGGTGATGACGTCGTCGCCCTCCGTCGCCTGGCTGATCAGGGCCTGCCCGGCGAAGCCGGCCTGGGTCCAGATCGTGCCGTCGTCGAAGAGGATCTGCTCGATCCCGCGCTCGCTCGTGGGCGATACCGTTCCCTCGAGGAGCAGGCGCGCCCCGTCGCCGGCCCCGAAGCGGCTCTCCGCGATGACCACGACGAGCACGCCGTCGCCGCCGTCGCGCAGGGCGACGTCGAGCGGATCGACATCGTGCAGTACCAGCGAGTCGGAGCCGAGGAAGAGTCCCGTCTCCCGGATGACATCGCTGCCGTCGCCCCGCGTCCAGACATAGATATCGTCGCCGTCGCCGCCCTCCATCAGGTCGTCGCCAGTGCCGCCCTCCAGCACGTCGGCGATGTCGAAACCGCTGCTGGTCTCGGGCCGGTCCGTGCCGCGCAGCACGGCCGCCCGCAAATCGGCCTGGGTCCAGACCGTGCCGTCGGCGAACGCGATGCGGTCCACGCCGCGCTCGAAACTCGGGGAGAGACTCTCGAGCAGGCTGAGGCGGCCACCGGCCGCGCCGGGACGGTCGGCGATGGTCAGGATGGCATGATTGCCGAAGCGGGTGACCGCGACCTCGGCCGGGAGGACGTCGAGGAGGCGAAGCGTGTCGGACGTCCCGTCGAAGAAGCCGACCTCGTTGATCGCGTCGCTGCCGCCACCGCGCGACCAGACATAGGTGTCGTCGCCGTTGCCGCCGGCGAGGCTGTCGTTGCCCGCTGCGCCGTCCAGCGTATCGGCAAGGGTCGTACCGGGGATCGAATCGTCGCCGTCCGTGGCCAGCGACGCCAGGGTGAAGGCGCGCAGATCCGCCTGTGTCCAGACCGTGCCATCCTCGAATTCGATACGCTCGATTCCGCGCTCGAAGCTCGGCTCTATGCTTTCCAGAAGGACCAGACGGCCGCCATCGGTACCGGCGATGGTCAGTTCGGCGTGGTTGCCGAAGCGCGTGACCGTGACCTCGGTCGGCATGACGCCGAGCAGACGCAGGGTGTCGCTTCCGTCGAAGGACCCGGTGTCGGAGATGGCATCGTCGCCGTCGCCGCGCGCCCAGATGAAGGTATCGTCGCCGCCGGCGCCCAGCAGCGTATCGCGCCCAGCACCACCCGTAAGCGTATCGGCAACCGCGAAGCCGGCGACCGACTCGTCGCCGGGGGTGGCGAGCGGTGCCAGGACGAGGGCGCGCAGGTCTGCCTGGATCCAGACCGTCCCGTCGTCGAACGCGACCCGATCGATTCCCCGCTCGAAACTCGGATTGAGGCTCTCGAGGAGGATCAGGCGACCGCCACCCGCACCGGTGATGGTCAGCTCGGCGTGGTTGCCGAAGCGCGTCACGGTCACCTCGCCCGGCGCGACCTCAAGGAGGCGAAGCGTATCGGTCCCGGCGAAGGCGCCGGTATCGGAGATCGCGTCGTCGCCATCACCGCGCTGCCAGCGATAGGTGTCGTCGCCGTCGCCGCCAGCGAGCGTATCCCTGCCGGCCCCACCGAAGAGCGTATCCGCCACGGTGAAGCCGTCGATGGAGTCCTGGCCCGATGTCGGGAGGGCGGCGAGCACCAGTGCCCGAAGGTCGGCCTGGGTCCAGACCGTGCCGTCATCGAATTGTACGCGCTCCGTGCCCCATTCGAAGCCGAGGTTGAGGCTGTCGCGCAGGACGATGCGGCCGCCGCTGCCGGCGGCGCTGTCCGCGATCTCCAGCACCGCATGGCCGGCGAAGCGGGTGATCGTCACCTCGGCCGGCAGGACACCGACCAGCCGCAGCGTATCCGTGCCGTTGAAGCCGGTCTCGGCGACGACGTCCTCGCCGTTGCCGCGGGTCCAGGTGTAGGTGTCGTTGCCGTCGCCGCCGGCGAAGATCTCGCGGGCGGC
>JAIYAI010000103.1 GCA_027489135.1 Acetobacteraceae bacterium | reverse complement strand
GGTCAGCACCACGGCGCGCAATTCGGCCTTACCGGACAGCATCGCCATGGTCTCGATGAAGCGGTGCATCAGCAGCGGGTTCAGCGTGTTGAGCTTGCGCTCGTGCGCGATGGTCACGCGCGCGACCTGGCCGCCCTCGGGCCGCGCCGCCAGCGCGACCTCGATCTCACCCGTCGTCGTCATCGGCATCTCCTCCGGCCCGCCTTGTGGCAGGCGCGGCGGGGTGTGGACAGCCCCCGCGCGACGTGCCGCAATGCCAGCCGACGCGGAGGTCACGCATGAGTACGCTCACTCCCCTGCAGCCGCCCACCTGGCCGCAGCCGCGCGGTTATGTCCACGGCATGGCCGGCACCGGGCGCGTCGTCGTGATCAGCGGCCAGGTCGGCTGCGACCCGCAGGGCCGTTTCGCGCCGGACTTCGCCAGCCAGACGCAGCAGACCCTGCGCAATATCCTCGCCGTACTCGCGGAGGCCGGCGGCGATGCCAGCCATGTCGCGCGGCTGACCTGGTACGTCGTCGACATGGAGGAGTACCGCGCGAGCCTCGGCGATCTCGGCCTCGCCTACCGCGCCGTCATGGGCCGGCATTTCCCGGCGATGACCCTGGTGCAGGTCGGCGGCCTGGTCGAGCCGGAGGCCCGGCTCGAGATCGAGGCCACCGCCATCATCCCGGGCTGAACCGGAAGGTCGATCGGATTCACGCGTCCGGACGGTTCCGCCCGTCCGCGATCCGATCTGGACCATGATCCGCGCGCACAGAGGCGCGGCTCATGGTCTAGGCGCTTGGCTTGTCGCGTGAATCACGCCCTAGTCGGGCGCGCCCAGCGGATAGGCCTCGCCCTCGTCGGGCATCGCCGGGTCGGACGCGGCCGCGACATCGCCCTCGTCCTTCCAGCCCCGGCGCTTCCTGATCGCGCGGCGGGCGAGGCAGGCGCCGCCCACGATGCCCGCGCCGACGCCCACACCTGCCAGGAAGGGCGCGGCCGCGGCCAGCATCACCATCCCGCCCATCGCGGCGGCGCCGCCGCCCATGATCCTCGAACCGCAGCGCAACAGCATCGCGCGGAGTCTCCTGTTCCTGTCCCCCCATAGTGGGCTGCCGCGGCGCCGCGGCAAGCCCGGGGATGGCCTCAGCTTCGCACGAAGGCGCAACCGCCGTCGGCCAGCGGCCGGAAGGCCTGCTCCGCCGGCGTCGTCTGCAGCAGCTTGTAGTAGTCCCAGGCGCCACGGCTCTCCTCGGGGCGCTTCACCTCGAAGAGGTAGGCCGGGTGCAGCTTGCGGCCATCGGCGCGGATGCTGCCCGGGCCGAAGGCGTCGTCGTCGCAGGGCATCGCCTTCATGCGCGCCACCGCGTCGGCGCCGCTCGCCTTCGCCGCCGGCACGCCCATGTCCGCCACCGCCTTCAGGTAGTGCAGCGCCGAGGCATAGGCGCCCGCATGGGTGCTGGCGATGCCGGGGTTCGGGCCGATCATGCGGCGGAAGCGCTCGGTGAAGGCGCGGGTGCGGTCGTTGAGGTCCCAGTAGAAGCTCTCCGTCACGATCAGCCCGTTCGCCGTGCGCAGCCCCAGCGAATGCACCTCCGTGATGAACAGCAGCAGCGAGGCGAGCTTGATGCCACGCCGGTTCAGGCCGAACTCCGCCGCCTGCTTCACGCAATTCGTCGTGTCGGTCCCCGCGTTGGCCAGCCCGACCACCTTCGCCCCGCTCGCCTGCGCCTGCACGAGGAAGGAGGAGAAGTCGGCGGTCCCCGGGAAGGGCGTGCGCACGCTGCCCAGCACGCGGCCACCGGCATTGCGCACGAACTGTGCCGTGTCGCGTTCCAGCGCATGGCCGAAGGCGTAGTCCGCGGTGATGAAGAACCAGGCATCGCCGCCGGCGCGCACCGTGGCGCCGCCCACGGAGTTGGCCAGCATGTAGGTGTCGTAGGTCCAGTGCACCGTGTTCGGCGTGCAGTTCTTGCCGGTGAGGTCCGAGGTCGCCGCGGAGGCGTTCATGTGGACCTTGTTCTTCTCCCGCACCAGGTCGTTCACCGCCAGCGCGACGGAGGAGGTCGAGACATCGACCAGGCAGTCCACGCCCTCGCGGTCGAACCACTGCCGCGCGACGTTCACGCCGACATCGGGCTTGTTCTGCTGGTCGGCACCCAGCACTTCCACGTTGAAGCCGCGGTTGCCGAAATCGGCGACGGCCTGGCGGACGGCGGCGACCGAGGTCTGGCCCGTCACGTCGCGGTACATGCCGGAGAGATCGACGATGGCGCCGATCTTGATGGTGTTCGCGGCCTGGGCGCGGGCGCTGCGGAAGGGCAGGCCGCCGATCCCGGTGCCGATGGTCGCGGTGGCGGCGGCGGCCATCAGGCCGCGGCGTGACGTGGTCATTCCTGGAGCATCCCTGTCATGGTCTCGGCGGCGTGCTTCGATGGGCCGCCTGGGCGCGCAGCATAGGTCGTCCCGGCGTGCACTGGCGAGAGTGTGGATCGCGCACCGGAAAACGCCGTGATTCCAGGGCGCTGCGTGCCCGGCCGGACAAATCGGCGGACACGGCCCGGGGTCGGGGATCCGAAATTCGCAGCTTTTCAACGCCTTGCCCGCGGTGCCGGACAAATCCGCCCCTCGTCCCCAGGCGGCAGACGCAATCCGGGCGGTTGGCGCCGCCACCCTATCAGGAAACTATTCCTCGCAGCAAGCACGCCGTGCTTGTGGCCACCCGGCGCCGCGCCTATCCCCCCGCCTCCCTTCCAGGAGCCTTGCCATGAGCTATCGGGTCGCGGTCGTCGGCGCCACCGGCGCGGTGGGGCGGGAACTCCTCAAGACGCTGGCCGAGCGGGAATTCCCGGCGCGCGAGATCATCGCGCTGGCCTCCGGCCGCTCCGTCGGCCAGGAGGTCTCCTATGGCGAGGACAAGGTCCTGAAGGTCCAGGCCCTCGACCGCTTCGACTTCAATGGCACCGACATCGCCCTCTTCTCCC
>JAIYAI010000487.1 GCA_027489135.1 Acetobacteraceae bacterium | reverse complement strand
GGCGGTGATGCGGCCGACGCGCACGACCTCAGCCCATTCGCGGAGCTCGCGCTCGACCCGCGCACCAAGCTCGGTCGGGGTCATCGGCCGCACGACGGCACCCTGCTCCTCGGCCTTGGTGCGGAAGGCCGGCGTTGCGGTGATGGCGCTGATCTCGGCGGCGAGTTGGCCGACCAGCAGCTCCGGCAGCCGCGCCGGGCCGAAGACCGCGAACCAGGCCTCGGCGTCGACACCGGGCAGCCCGGCCTCGGCGAAGGTCGGCACGTCCGGCAGCGCCGGGTGCCGCTGCCGCGCGGCGATCGCCAGGGCGCGCAGCTGGCCTGATTGGAGGAAGGGCATGGCCGGCGGCGGCGTCGTGAGGAACAGCTGCACGCGGCCGGCGATGAGGTCCTGCATGACCGGGCCGGTGCCCTTGTAGGGCACGTGCTCCATCTCGATGCCGGCGCGCTGCTTCAGCAGCTCCGCGCCCAAGTGCTGCATCGAGCCGTTGCCGGAGGAGGCGTAGTTGAGCTTGCCCGGGTTGGCCTTGGCATAGGCGATCAGCTCGGCGAGCGTCCGCGCCGGCACCGAGGGGTGCACCAGTAGCACTTGCGGCGCATCCATCAGCAGCGCGATCGGCGCCAGGTCGTGCCGCGGGTCCCAGCCGAGATTTTTCACGACCGCCGGCGTGCCGACCTGGTAGCCGGAATACTGCACCAGCAGCGTGTGGCCGTCGGGCCTGGCGCGGGCGACCGCCTGCGCGCCGATCACGCCATTGGCGCCGGCGCGGTTGTCGACCACGACCGGCGTAACGAGGCGGGCGGCGAGCGGCTCGGCCAGCAGCCGGGCCGCGAAATCGGTGGTGCCGCCGGCGGCCGTTGGAACCACCAGGGTGACGGGGCGGCCCGGCTGGATCTCCTGCGCCGCGCCGGGGCGGGCGAGCATGGCGAGGCCCAGCAGCGGCAGCGCCGCGCGGCGTCTGATCAGCATGGCGTTCCTCTGCGTTTCCGACGGCACCCTGCCCGGGTCTGCCGGCACGCCGCCATGCCTCTCTCGGCAAGTCAGCCTTCGCGGATCGGGAAGTCGCGTCCGAGCAGGTGGGCGGCGAGCAGCCGCGCGGCGGCCGGCAGCGCCTCGCTGTCGCGGCGGACGCAAAGCGTCAGCGGGCGATGCGCCCAGGGCTCCTCGATCGGCCGCAGCACGACGCCGGGGCTGGCATCACGGAGGGCGGTGTCGGGCAGGATCGCAACGCCGAGCCCGGCCTCGACCATGCGGCGGACGCCATCGAAGCTGGCGACGCCGATCCGCTCGCGCAGCGGGGTACCGAGCGCCTCGGCCTCGCGCCGGTAGAGCTGCTGCAGGGCGGAGGCGGCCGAGAGCCCGACGAAGGGCTCGGCGGCCAGCGCCGCGAAGCGCAGCGGCGCGGTGTCCCGCGCCAGGCTGTGATCGCGTGGCAGTACCGCGACCAGCCGATCCTCCCGCCAGGGGATGATCTGCAGCTCGGTCGGCGCGTCGCGCACCGTGCCTGAGCCGAGCCCGAGATCGGCCGCGCCGATGCGTACCGCATGCAGGATGTCGGTGGTCCAGCGCTCCTCAAGCGAGACCTCGATCCCGGGATTGGCGGCGAGGAAGCCGGCCAGCGCCTCCGGCAGGAAGCCGGCGACGGCGGAGATGTTGGCATGCAGCCGGACATGGCCGCGGGCGCCGGCAGCGAAGGCCTCGACATCGGCGAAGGCGCGGTCGAGCAGGTCGAAGAGCGGGCCGAGATGGCGCAGCAGCACCGCGCCGGCGGCCGTCGGCTCGACGCCGCGGTCGTGCCGCCGGAGCAGCGCGGTGCCGAGGCGGGCCTCCATCTCGGCAATGCGGCGGCTGAGGGCGGAGAGGGCGAGGTGCTCGCGCTCGGCGGCGCGCGCCAGGCTGCGCTCCTCGACCGCGGCCTTGAAGACCCGCAGCGTGACAAGGTCGAGGCCGAGGGCCGACCAGGGCAACGGGGTGCGCGGCATGCGGAAGGTCCTCTATCCAGGCCGGCATCCTAGCGGGAGACGACGATATCCAGCCCATGAGAGCGGCAGGACCATACGTCTGCAGCGCGGATGGCAATGAACAGCGCGCTGACGCTGGAGGACAGCGTCGTCAGATCCCGGCTGGTCGAAGCGCTGGTAGGCCCGGGGCAAGACGGTCGCAAAAAAGGAAGGGCCAGGCTTTCGCCTGGCCCTTCCTGCATCCCTGCCAAGGCAGGGAACATCCGCCTGCGCGGCGGTTGAGCCCTGAACTGCTCCGGATGTGAAAATCCATTGCGGGGCATCCCTGCCGTGGCAGGGAAGTACCGGGCCCGGGCTCACGATCACGTAGGCGCACCTCTCAATCAAAGGGACTCTCGTTTCAAAATATATCTGTTAGATTTTCACGCTACGCTCAATCAAGATCGGTGACTGGTGATGCTTGGTGGCGAGGTGTGCATCGGCGGCCGAAGTGAGGTTTTCTTTACTTTTGCTAACCGTATGGCTGGGACGGCCGAGCGGCTCTCATTTTTTGTTTATTTGTGCCTGTTGGATTGTCTGTCAGGCCGAAAAATCGGCACGCGCACATTCGCTGCCCCAGAAAAATGCTCGGCGGGAGGAAGCCAGAGAAGACACAGAAGGGGATACGCCGTGGTCGGAATTCTTGATATCGCCATCTCTGCTGATGCCCGCTGCACGATCGAGGCGCGACGCGGGCGCATCGAAGCGCTGGCGGCATACGCCCACGCAGCATGGGGCGTGGAGGGGCAGCCGTTCGTCGACCTTGTTGTCGACGGCGTCGCCTGGCTCGCACGGGAAGCCGGACTGGAGTGCCTCGAAGGCCTCGCCGAAACGGCGTGGCGGCATTGGGAATACGAGACCGCGGAGGCGCGTCGCATGTCTGGAACCCCGCGAGGCAAGTATCTCGTGGGCGAGATCGCGGTCTATGTCAGCAGCACGATCGCTGAGGGATCGAAGTCGGGCGCGGCGCATCGGCGGTCCCGGGAACAGGCTGATCGCCTCACGGGATTGATGGACCTCGCCGTCCGGATCTACACCGGCACCAGCGGGCCGTACCCGCGGGACATAGCGGTCGACGTACTTGCCGACCTGCACCACTGGTGTGCTGGAAAGCATATGCGGCTACCGTATGCGGACTGGTTCTGACCGCCTTTTCCAGTGGTGACGGCATACGAGCGTGTGGGCTTGAGATCGCCGGCGCTAGCGCAACGGTAGCATCCGGCCGGTCGACCCGCGCCGGTCAGGTACTGCCGTCACACGTGCAACGCCACGACACGTCCCACGCCAGCGCCACCCTCTGCTCCAAAGTCCAGCGGCGCTGATCACCTCGTCGAACCGACTGTCCGACAACGACCTTACCCCCTAGGCCAAAAGGCCGCGACAGCCTCCCGCTTCACTCGCAGCGAGGCGTTGGTGGCAGACACTAGCCCGCAAAATTCACGGTGGCTGTTCTGCGCGTTTTTCGGCTTCGGTGGGGCTCGCGGCATGTTTGTGCGGATGCGCGGCACCGTCGCCTGCCCTGTTGGCTGGCGTTGGGGTGCAGATCGCGGGTCTGGCAGGTTGCGACGCGGGGTTTGGCTGGGGCGACCGCCCCGTATGTCAGCAGGCGAGGCGTGGCAGGCGGTCGAGGACGAGGCGGAAGATCGCCTGGTCGGGGCACGCGGCGGGCAGGTGCAGGGTGACGCGGGTCTTCAGGTCGACGACGCGCATGGCGAGCTTCACGAGGCGCAGCCGCAGCGTGTCGAACTGCACCACGCGCCAGGTGGAGCGCTTCGGCATCAGGCTGCGGAGCGCCCAGAGCGTCCAGTAGGCGCCGGTATGCAGCATGAGCCGGAGCTGGTTGGCGGTGGCTTTCATGCAGGACGTCCGGTTGGCCGCGAGGTGTCGCTTCCAGGCCTTGATGTGATTCTCTGACTGGCCGCGGGCGCAGTAGAGATCCTCGTAGATCCTGCGTGGGTCGCCGGCGTGGATGCTGGTGACGACGAAGCGTGTATCGGTGCCCTGGGGACCGGCTTCGACACGGGCGATGATGCGCTCGACGCGGCTCCAGCTCTTGGCGCCGTCGAAGAACGCCTTGTAGCGCCGCAGCTTGGCCTCGTCGGGCCGGGCCGCCTGACGCGCCGCCGTGCTCTCCTCCAGCGCCAGGACATGCCGCCGCAGCGTGGTGGTGGTGGCGACG